>JAFTFP010000163.1 GCA_017449485.1 Lachnospiraceae bacterium | reverse complement strand
GTTCGCAGCATTGCAGCTTCTCTTGCAGGAAAAATGCGCAGCCAGGAGCAGAAGGAACGTGTTCTGAACCTGATATATCTGTTCCTGCTCTGGCTGATTCCGTTTCTGTACGGCTCCTTCGGAGATGATATCATCTACGACGAATGGAGACATTTCTTCTTCCTGTGGGGATACCTTGTCCTGATTGCAGGTGCAGGAGCACACTGGATCACATCGCTTGTGAGCCGGACCATGGAAAAAGCAGCGCCGGATCGGCAGGCTCTTGGCAGAAAACTGCCGCAGTGGCTTGGTGTATTGTGCGTGGGATACCTGATTGTTCTGATCCTGATGGGACACCCGTACGAATATGCATATACCAATCTGCTGGCAGGACCGAATGCCGGCGAGCGCTACCAGATCGATTACTGGCAGATTTCCTTTGATTCGGCAATGCGCAGATTATGCGAGCTGGGGCCGGATGAACGAAGAGCAGACCTCGAACTGTCTGTTGGCGGCGCGGATTATTATTACAACGGATTTGCGGTTGATTACACCTTCCGTTCACTGTATCCGGCCTATCAGCAGCAGATTATTCCGGGCGGGCAGGACGCCAATTACTTATTCCGCGCGATTACCTATGATGGAATCGCCAAAACTGTTGACATGTCAGACTATCATTTGTTGTTTATGATCAAAGCCTATGGAAATGATATTATGGGCGTATGGGAGAAAAACCAGTGAGTACGGCATTTTTAACTTCTTCATCTTGGATACAAAACTGGATCAAGGAAATACCCTATGTTGATTCAATTACATTGACAGAGTGGCTGTTCTATTATGTTTCTAGAATGAGTGAAAAAATCAGATTCAATTTGCTGCCGGAAGATTTTCATCGGAAGCAGGATCTGTGGGAGTGGTGGCTTCTGCTGCCGGATGAGCAGCAGGCCGGCATGTGCAGAACCCTTCGATGCTTCATCAAAACGGTCAAGCTGAACGAGGCAGAAAACGGCGCGGTCTGCTTCTCAGACTATCAGGGCGCTGCAAGAGAGATGATTGAATATGCATATCGGTATGAGGCAGTTCCGATGTATCTGTTTTATGCTGACTGCGGTCCGGAGTCTGCCGGGCGATTTAATAATCTGCTGAGCCGGGAAGAGCGCATAAACAACGGCTGCTTTCTGGAGAATGCGCTGACTGCGCGGGAAATGATACTGGAAAAGCAGCATACCTGCTCTGTGCAGGAGCTGCTCTCGGCAGCCTGCAAGTTCTCTGCGCTGAGCAGAATAACACAGATGCCCGCCCATGAAGTGCTTCGCCTTCTGGAAGCAGCCGGTATTCAGGAACAGCTTTACCGCCGAAAAGTCCCGACATATGTTCAGGAACTGATCAGAAGCGGAAACCTGGAGAAAGCGGCGAAGAATCCGCAGGAGGAGCTGGCTCCGTACATTCGCGGCGTAGGTGTCATTGATCTGCGCTGAAACGGATGAATCTGCTTTCAGCTGGACTGCTTCTTTAAGCTTAAGCTCAGAAGCTTTTCCAGCCCGCAGGCAGCAAGCGGAAACATAAAATTATAATACCGGATGATGTAGCGCCCGTCCGCTTCCCAGAAAAGGTGGAAGGTCATTCCGCCGAGGATGAACAGAACGGAAAGAAGCAGGAGATCTGCGCGGACAGCGGCTGCATCGTCCGGTTTTTCTGTGCTCTTTTTTAAAGTGCCAAGACCCAGGAGGCACACCAGTAGATACAGCAGACTCTGTACAGCATTCATGGTCTGAAGCAGAATGCTCCGACCCGTTCCAAAGATGATGGAATGGATCAGAGGGGAATGTGATGAGGCATTTCTTGCGGTCAGCTCCAGCTCATGCATGGAAGAAAGCCCGGGTTCTGCCCACATGGAGAAAAGCTTGCGGGCAAAGAAGATGAAAGTATAGCGCGGATGATGCAGAAAATGCACCACGCGCTCCCGGATATAGAAAACAGCTTCAGCACTGGCTGTGTCATGGTCATAGCCGCTGTCTTTCCAGATGGCGTAGTTGTAGCCGTTATACCAGCCATTGGCGATTTCATATTCATTTTCCTGAAGGCCCATGGCAATCCAGCCGGTCATCGGCGCACCCTGCGGAACCGATGAGAGGCCGGCCAGATGGGCGTAATGAGAGGCCGCCAGGTTCAGTACAGCCCGCGGAAGCAGAATCAGCAGCAGTATTGTGTTCACAATCATCAGCAGATCACGAGGACGCAGTGCCTGTCTTCGCAGCAGAAAGGCCGCCAGAAACAGGCAGATGGCGGCCACAGCAATTTCGGAATTGGGCTTGATGAAAATGGCAAAGGTCTGGAGCAGAACGGCTCCCGCAAGACGCAGCCACTGGCAGCGGTTTACCAGCGGCTGAGGATCCTGCATACAGCGCAGAATCAGATACAGCGCGGCGGTTTCCGGCGCCAGACTCCAGATATCGCCGTACAGATAGACCGTGTAGACGATGAGCTGCAGCATCAGCGGTGTCAACAGGATCATGTTCAGCGTGATGCGATCATTGTCGAACAGAATCCGGGTAATCTGAATCAGAAGCAGCTGCGTGACCAGAACGGAGGTCAGATTCAGCAGCTGATAGACGATATAGCGCACATCAGGAGAAAACAGGCGGTGCAGAAATGTTCCGACGATGACATAGCCGATCTGAAACGGATTGCTGTACAGATAGCCGCCGGGCAGATAACCGCTGTAATCACCGGCCCTGAACGCCTCAATGATCTCCTCCAGCTGCAGGGCATCACTGTGGGGAGCTGAGTGGGCGCCGAAGATCAGAAACAGAGAGAACAGCGCGGTAAAAGCGAGAACAACGCAGGTGAGACGCTTCAGCAGAAGTTTTCCATCTTCCTGATTTTTTTTCTGCAGACTGAGCAGGATTCGCTGACGCAGAAAATAGAGCACCGCCAGCAGCGCCGCAGACAGCGGGATGAGAATCAGAAGGTTCTCCCGGCCATATTTTGCCAGATCCGACTCCATGCCCAGATCAAAATAGACATTATAAATCAGACTTCCGACCAGAAAGAAGGCCGTAAAGGCAGTCATCAATGCGATGCAGAAGATCCTGAAGAACGCGAAAATTTGTTTTCTCATGGTCTGTATTATAGCGTATAATACTTGAGAACGCTAATAGAACAGAAGGTCCCGAACCGCTGGGAACGAATGGCGGAGGCGGATGAGAAAGGTTTCAGAGTTGTTTGGATTTACAGACAGAAAGCGGCGGATCGTCGCCGTACTCGCCGGCGCGGCGGCTCTTGCGGCTGCAGCGCTTCTTCTGATGCCCTGGTATCGTTCCTATATGGAAGAGGATCACCGAGAAACCTGCTATAAGCTGGATCTGTTTGTGGACAGCAGCTTTCACGAGCAGGCGGGAGAAGCGGCAGATGCAGCGGCGGATGAGGAGCTGGTCCGGAGCATCATTCGAGACAGTTTTGAGGTGGAACTGGATGAGACGATGTCCACGTCCGATCTGTGCCGCGAGGGCGGAACGGTGACCTTTGAACTGGAAAAGAATCCGCGGCGGGTTCACATTTTCTGTACCATTCACGGCGAACAATATGAAAACCTGCCGGTGGAGGCGGAGTAAGAGATGAGTGTGATTGCAATTATTACGGCCCGGGGCGGCAGCAAGCGGATTCCGGGCAAGAATATCCGGAATTTCCTGGGAAAGCCGATCATTGCCTACAGCATTGAGGCGGCCCTGCAGAGCGGCATTTTTGACGAGGTGATGGTTTCGACCGACTCGGAAGAAATTGCTTCGATCGCGGCAAAATACGGCGCGGCGGTACCTTTTTTCAGAAGTGAGGAGAATGCCGGCGACTACGCCGCGACGGCAGACGTGATCCGCGAGGTGATTCTGCAGTATCAGGAGCGCGGGAAGCAGTATGACTGGCTCTGCTGTCTGTATCCGACGGCTCCTTTTGTCACCGCCGATGTGCTGCGGGAAGCTTACCAGCAGACGCAGGAGCCCGGAACGGATGCGGTTGTGCCGGTCGTGAAGTTCTCCTTCCCGGTGCAGCGAAGCTTCATTGTCGAGGAAGACGGGAAGCTTGCCTACAAGTGGCCGCAGTACAGAACGGCCCGTTCCCAGGATCTTGAGCCGTTCTATCACGACGCAGGGCAGTTTTATTATGAGCGGGTCGAGGCTTTTCTTTCGCAGAACACAATGGTTCCGGAAAACACAAGACCCTATATT
>JAFTFP010000162.1 GCA_017449485.1 Lachnospiraceae bacterium | reverse complement strand
ATTTTGACGAAATTTAAAATCGCGGGCAATTTATTGACTATTCTGGTTAATCTGCGGCTCCTGCGGTTTCCGCGGCTTTCACGGCTTCAATTTTCTTATGCCCTGGCAAGTCCCTTCACATACAGTGCGGCGCCCAGCACGCTCTTATCCGCCTCATCCTCTGTAAAAATCAGATGCAGGGATCCTGCAGGCTCCGGTTTCCGGGTGTGCTCCAGAATCTTCTTCTCCAGCAGCTCCTTCGGAAAGTCCGGCATGTTTACCACGCCGCCGCCGATCAGAACCTCGTCCGGATCAAGAATGTTGATCTCCGACGCTGCCGCCATGGCCATGCGGTCCACGAATTCCACAAGGGCCGCATCCGCCGCGTGGACTGTAAACATGCGTTCAATCGGTGTGTCCGGATACTGCTCCTGCTGCAGCCTGGCCAGATACTTTCCACCTGCGACGCTCTCCATGCAGCCGGAATTGCCGCAGCCGCAGACCTCCTTGCAGCCGTCCACCGGGATGTGGCCCAGCTCGCCCGCCGCGCCGTTTTTCCCGCCGTAGGGTTTTCCGTCGATCAGGATCGCGTTGCCGATGCCGGTTCCATAGTAGATCCCGCAGATCACGCCTTTTTCAGGGAGGTCATATTTTGCCGCATCATGGCACAGCGCCAGCGTCACGTCCCGCTCCGCATAGACCGGCACACCCAGCTCCTTCGACAGGCGGTCCACGACCGGCAGGTTCTCCATGTACTTCAGGTTGGGCGCCTGAATCACTTTTCTGCGGTTCTGATCCAAGGTTGCCGGGAATCCTGCTGCCACAGCGTAGTCATTGATGCCGCACTCCCCGGCATACTCGCGGATATAATCTGCCAGATCCTGCAGCACATCCTCCGTCTTCAGCACGGAAGCAGCCGGCACTTTCCGGAAGTTCCGGACCTTCTGTCTGTTCCCGTCCGCGCCGCCGTTCTGATTCAGGTCCTGGCTCATCACCGTCCCGATGCGGAAATGGGTTCCGCCGATATCAATGCCGATCACGTTCCGCGCATCGCCGGGGAAGAAAATGCCCGCTTCCTTCCGGGCCTGCTCGATCACGGCCACAGTATCCAGCGTCCGGTCCAGCCGGGCATAGATATCCTGGTAATCCTCTGCGAGCATCCGTCTTGTCAGCTCCTGAATTTCGTAGAACCAGCGGTCCGGATCCGGCTGTTCGTTGAACAGATCATCACTGGTCTTGGTGACGGTCCGCACCGACTTGATGCCGTTGGAGCCGTTCTCGATGTAGACGTAGCCCTGCTCTCCCTCGATCTGGAAATAATTGACGCCCCAGGTATCCTTGGCTCCTGCGTTAGAGCTGGTGAAGCCGTCATATTCCATCACCATCGTGCCCGAGGTGTCAGACATGCCCGGAAAACGGTTCGCATAGTATCTTGCCGTCTTCGGCTTTCCGAAAAGAAGTACGTTCAGCAGCACGTTGTAGAAATTGATGTCCATGAGGCACCCGCCCGCGTAAGCCGGGTCGAAAATCGCCGGCTTCTCGCCGCGCAGCAGCGCATCATAGCGGCTCGAGTACTGGGAATAGTTGCTCATCACCAGCTTGATTTTTCCGATTCTGCCGATTTCTCTCTTCAGGATGGCAAAATTTGGCAGGAATCCGGTGGGTGCCGCCTCCACGAGCATCAGATGTTTTTCTTTCGCAAGGTCTGCGAGCTCCCGGGCCTGCTGAAGCTT
>JAFTFP010000161.1 GCA_017449485.1 Lachnospiraceae bacterium | reverse complement strand
CTGACCATCACAGTAATGTCACACGGATTTTGTGAATTTTTCAAGCGGGCCCAGCTGTTATTTATTAAATTAAATTCCACCCCTTACTTCAGGAAATCACTTAAATTCCTGTACATGTATTGAACTACAATGAATGTCCCCGATGGCAATACAGATCTGTCCGCAACGCTTGCTATGCTTGTATTGAAAAGCCGAGAAAGTCGCGGATGGCAATACAACTCCAGCTGCACCGCTTGTTAAGCTTGTATGGAAAAGCCAAGTAAGTCGCGGGTGGCAATACAGTTCCGGCCGCACCGCTTGCTGTAGCTTGTATGGAAAAGCCGAGAAAGTCGCGGATGACAATACAGATCCGGCTTCAACGCTTACTATGCTTGTATGGAAAAGCCGAGAAAGTCGCGGATGGCAATACAACTCCAGCCGCAGCGCTTGTTAAGCTTGTATGGAAAAATCGAGAAAGACACGGATGGCAATACATTTCCGCCCAAATGGGACGAAATGGGACGCTGCTCTGTCCCCTCGTCCCACACTCTCAAAGCCTATAATCGGAAAGCTTGGCGTCACGAAGACGGTTTCCTTCGGATGTCTTGGTGCTGCATTTTTCGCCGGGATCCGGTGTTTTGCTCCTGCGAATTTCACCCTGTATGCGGTCACAGCCCTTTTCGGCAGCTTTGTCCAGATTCCGCTGATGTGCCTCTACGGTGTCCTGCTGGCCATGGCGGTAGACTACAATGAATGGAAATATGACAAGAAGCTGGTTGCCATGTCAAGCGGTGCCATCGGCTTCGGCAACAAGGTGGGCTGCGGCATCGGCTCGCTGGTCTTAAGCCTCTTCCTGGTGCTCGGCTCTTATGATGCCACGCTGGCGGCGGCCACGCCTTCCATGCGGTACTCAATTTACGCTTTCTCCAATTACTTCCCGGTTGTCATCAACCTGATCATGTTCCTGCTCTTCCGCGGATTCGATCTGGAAAAGAAGCTGCCGCAGATCCATGCAGAGATTGAAGCCCGCAGGGCCGGACAGCAGACTGAATAAAAAACGCCGTAAGCGCTCCTGAATCTGCAGGCGGGCTTGCAGACTGCAGACAGGCAGGTATAATGAAAGCGGTCGGACGCATCAGCGCCCGCCGGAAAGAGATGTTTAGAGATGCTGTTCAATTCAGGTGAATTTCTGATTTTCTTTCCGTTAGTAGTACTTGCTTATTATCTGCTTCCCGGAAAGCTGAAGAATAGCTGGCTTTTAATTGCCAGCTATTATTTCTATATGAGCTGGAATGCGGAATATGCATTGCTGCTCTTAACATCGACGCTTGTCACCTATGCAGGCGCATTGCTGCTGGAGCGCATCCGGCAAAAGGATGAAGACCCGGGTCATGCAGGGCATCTGTCCCGGGCTGTGCTGGCGGCAGTGCTCATCGCGAACCTTGCGATTCTTTTCTATTTCAAGTATTTCAATTTTGCGCTGGAGATCGCGGAAAATACAGCCCATCTGTTCGGAATTGAACTGAATATTCAGCCTTTTGACATTCTTCTGCCGGTCGGCATCTCTTTCTATATTTTCCAGGCACTGGGCTATCTGATCGATGTTTACCGCGGCGATACCCGGGCGGAAAGAAATCTGCTGAAATACGCACTTTTTGTCTCTTTCTTCCCCCAGCTGGTGGCAGGCCCCATCGAGCGGTCCGGAAATCTCCTGCGGCAGCTGGACACCCCGAAGAAATTTGATATTCCCGGCGTCCGGGACGGACTCCTGATCATGCTCTGGGGGTATTTCCTGAAGCTGGTCATCGCCGACCGCTGCGCCGTGCTGGTGAACACGGTCTACGACGCCTATGAGGACTACAGGGGCTTTCAGCTGGTGCTGGCCAATGTATTTTTTGCCATCCAGATCTACTGTGATTTCATGGGCTATTCTACCATTGCCAAAGGCGCGGCGAAGGTGCTCGGCATCCGGCTGATGGATAACTTCGAGCAGCCCTATTTTGCCGAATCCGTGCGGGAATTCTGGAGAAGATGGCATATTTCCCTGAGCACCTGGTTCAGAGATTATGTCTATATCCCCCTCGGCGGAAGCAGATGTTCCAGGCTGAAAAAATACCGGAATGTGTTTGTGACTTTCGCCGTCTCGGGTCTGTGGCACGGCGCCAGCATAAATTTTGTGCTGTGGGGCGTGATTCACGGCCTGTATCAGATCGCGGAAGATCTCCTGTCCCCGGTCCGCGCGAAGCTTTCCGCCCGGTTCCAAGTGGACGACACTTCCTTCTCATGGCTGTTTTTCAGGATTCTGAAGACCTTCGTGCTCGTGGATATTGCCTGGATTTTCTTCCGGGCACGGTCGCTGCATTCCGCGCTGTATATCCTGCGGTCCTCTTTTGACCTCTCAAACATCGGAATGTTGCTGAACGACGGAATATATGAGCTGGGGCTGAATACCCGCAATATGAATCTGCTGGTCATCGCGCTGGCGGCGCTGGTGACCGCCGGCTGTATGAGAAAAAGAGGCATGGACGTCAGAAAATGGCTGTCAGGGCAGAATCTGGCTTTCCGCTACATGATTTACTGGGGCGCCGTGATCATGATTATCCTGTCTCTGGACCTCAGCGGGATGGAATTTATCTATTTTCAATTCTGAGAAGGGCGGCTGCGGATGAAGAACAAAATCATCTTTTTTATAAAATGTATCATGGTGATGCTTCCTTTCATTCTGATCTCCCTTTATGCCCGGATGAATATGATGGGATATACGGATGAGGAGGCGCCTTACTATCTCTGGAACAGAGAGGTCTGTCAGAATAAAACCGGTCATTCCTATGATGTCCTGATTCTGGGGGATTCCGAAGCAAACACAGCCTATCTGCCGGAAGTCCTGTCGGATTCCTGCGTCAATCTGTCGCTGGGCGGAACGACGCCCATGGAGAATTACTACACTTTAAAGGAATATCTGAAATACAACGACGCCCCGAAAGCGGTTTTTATCAGTTTTATGGATTTTCATTTCCAGACGAGCGACTGCTACTGGATCCGGACGATGTATTCGCACCGTTATTCAGCCTGCGACAACTGGGAGATGCTGCAGGAGGCCAGACGCCATGATGAGTCTTCCATCTGGTCGGAATCTGCTTATCTGGACTGGATTTCCTACGAGCTGTTCCTGCCGGATAAATATATTGCATCGCTGTCAAACGGCGGTTTCAACCAGCGGCTGGAAGGCAATACAGGGACCCGGTATTTCTATGATATTCACGACGGCAGATATATAGACCGGACGGTGAAGGAAGCCCCGATCATAGTGGATTATCATTCCTTTTTCGTGAATCCTCTGTTTGATGATTATTACAGGAAACTGCTTGCCCTGTGCGCGGATAACGGGATCCATGTTCATCTGGTCAAGCTGCCGCTCCCGGCATCGGATACTTTCTCAGAAGAATATGTGCAGGGCTTTGAGCAGTATTTTGAATCGGTAAAAGAAGCGTTTCCCGACGTCACGGTCGACTGGTGGGACAGCTATGAGGACAGGCTGTTTACCGATTCCTGCCATCTGAATATTCACGGTGCGCTGCGGTTTACGAGGGAACTGAAGGAGAAGTATTCAGAGGACTTTAATAATATCTACAGCGGACATCAGCTGGCCGGTATGGATGATTATTTCTCCATTGAAAATTACCTGGATGAGCTTATAAACTGGCTGGACGCCTGCCCGGATTACGCCGCCGTGGTCTGCGATACGGTGGGAGATTTTCCGGACCGGTATGAGAAGGACTATAAACGGCCGAATGTTGTCCTTACCGATTGCGCTTTCAGCGACGGGGCGGCAGGAATCTATGTGCTGGAGGACACGGCGGACAGGGCTGTTTTTGATCAGATTTTTCCGGACGGGGATGAGCTGATCTCGATTTATCCGGGCGACGGAACCTGCTATAACTGGAATCCGTATGGGATTCACGGAGT
>JAFTFP010000160.1 GCA_017449485.1 Lachnospiraceae bacterium | reverse complement strand
GATTCATCCTGCCTGCTTTATTCTCCATGAACTGCTGATAGCCCATTGCCTTCAAAAGATAGCGAAGGCCCGAGGCGGGCCGCATGGTCCGAAGACACTCCAGATCCCGGAACAGCTCCTCGACTTTTCTTCTTGTGGCCATCCTTGAACCGGCACGCTGCAGAACCGATGCGGCAGTGATCCGGTCTCCAGGGGCCAGATCCCTTGTCAGATAGCGCTCCGGACGATTCATGATCCGATAAAAATCTCTTCGCTGTCCGCCGCAGCTGCTGCACTCGCAGGCCAGCCTGAAATATGAAATCAGATCTTCGAGAAAAGCCTTATCCAGGCCCGCATCCGGTCTGCGGGAGCCCCTGCAGGGAATTCCATTTTCCGACAGACTGCGTCTGAAATATTCTGTCAGCACGCGTGTGCGCACGATTACAGCAGTGTGATTCAGCTGATTCCGGTTTAAGGATCTCAGCTCCCTGATCAGACAGGCCAGTTCCTCTTTCTCCGAGATAAAGCTCATCAATTCACATCGGCCGCCCTTTATAACGGAGAAGCTCTTCTTGAAAATCCGTTCCGTATTACATGAGATCACGCGATCGGCGGCCTGCCTTATGGTTTCCGCACAGCGGTAATTGACGTTCAGATGGATCTGAGCACAATCCGGGAAATCCTGATGAAACCGCTGGAAGATGGAGGGGGATGCGCCGCGGAAAGCATAGATCGACTGATCGTCATCTCCTACGACATAGATATTCCGGCTTTTCCCGGCCAGCAGCCGGACGAGTGCATACTGAGAATCTGACAGATCCTGAAACTCATCAATCAGATAATAAGTAAAACGCTCCTGCCATCTGCTCAATATTGAAGGCTGTTCCTCAAGAAGCGCGTAAGCCTTAAGAATCATGTCAGAAAAGTCGATCCGGCTGTTTTCCGCAAGCCACTGATCATAGCCTGCGCACACCTTTCTGAAGGCTTCTGCCGAGACCGGAAGCCAGGCCGGCTCCAGAGCGCTCTCCTTGCGTCTTGCAATCTGGAAGGCCAGCTCCTGTTCCAGATCCGGGAAAGACTGCTCGGATGCAGAACAGTAATCTCCGATCAGGCGTCTTATCAGCGCAGCTTTCTCATCCGGGCGGATGACCTTGTACTGAAAGCCGGATTCCTCTGAAAGGATGCGGTAACAGAACGCATGCAGAGTGCTGAAGGCAGCGTGCTCCCTGCTGAGCGCAGAAAAGCGTGCCTGCATCTGCAGGGCGGCGGCTCTGGAAAAGGTGACGGCAAGAATCTGAGAGGGGGAAACGCCGGCATTTTCGATCAGATATTGAATGCGGCGGATCATGACGTGGGTTTTTCCGCTGCCCGGGCCGGCCAGAACGCGGCACGGCCCGGTAATGTGACGTATGGCCTCAAGCTGCGCGGAATCAGCTTGAAAGGAGGCCTGCTCAGGCATTCTGTACTGCGGCCTCCAGTTTTTCAATTCCGATCCGGATTCTGCGGATGGTCTCATCGCGGCCCAGAATCTCCATGATCTCCGTTGCGCCGGCCGGTGTGACGCTCTTGCCGGAAGCGGCGGTTCTAAGAGGCCACAGAACATATCCGTTCTTATACCCCTTCTCCTGTGCAAACGCACTCAGTGCCGCAAACAGTGCATCATTGGAATAATCCGTCTGATTCTCCAGAACAGGCACCAGCTCGTTTAATACCTTCAGCGAGGAAGCCGCATCCGTCTTCATCTTCTTATGAGTGTACAGACTGATGTCGTATTCAGGAAGCGCCTCGAAGAAATCGACCATGTCTGAAATATCCGGAAAGACTTCGATCCGGGTCCGCACCATCTCGGCAATCTTCTTTAAGTTCAGCGGCTTGTGAATCACCTTCTTCAGATAAGGCTGTGCCAGCTCATAGAACTTTTCGGGATCCATGGCCTTAAGATATTCGCCGTTCATCCAGCGCAGCTTCGTGTAATCAAACACAGCCGGAGACTTTCCGATGCGGGTGTAATCAAACTCCCGCACAAGCTCCTCCAGCGAGAAGATCTCGTTGTCATTCTTCGGCGACCAGCCAAGCAGCGCGATGAAATTGACAACCGCCTCCGGCAGGAAGCCCTGCTCAATCAGATCCTCATAGGAGGAATGGCCGCTGCGCTTGCTGAGCTTATGGTGCTCCTCGTCGGTGATCAGCGGGCAGTGGATATAAGCCGGGATCTCCCACCCAAACGCTTCATACAGGCGGTTGTATTTCGGCGAAGAGGAAATATACTCATTGCCGCGCACCACATGCGTGATGCCCATCAGATGATCATCGACAACATTGGCAAAATTGTAGGTCGGATAGCCGTCCGACTTGATCAGAATCATGTCATCCAGTTCGCGGTTCTCTACGGTGACATCGCCGTACAGCTCATCATGGAAGGTCGTCGTGCCCTCGGTCGGATTGTTCTGCCGGATGACATAGGGAATTCCCGAAGCAAGCTTCTCATCAATCTCTTCCTGAGACAGATGCAGGCAGTGCTTGTCATAGACACTGATCTCCTTCGTCTC
>JAFTFP010000159.1 GCA_017449485.1 Lachnospiraceae bacterium | reverse complement strand
GACGAGGGGACAGAGCACCGTCCCACACCACAGAGCACCGTCTCACAACAAAGCATCGCTTCACAGACAGAAGGGAGGATGATATATGACACCATGCAGTTTACGAGAAACCTATTCGGGAATTCGGGAAGTGTCGCTGTACACGGAGCATCTTGCGAGAGGGCGGGTGTTCCTGACGGGCACGATTGACAGAGAACTGGCTGACAGTATTGCAGCGCAGCTGCTGTATCTGGAGCAGGAAGGAAAGGAGGTGCAGCTCATCATTAATAGTCCGGGCGGAGAGGTGAACGCGGGACTGATGCTGTATGACATTCTGGAGGGACTGAAGGTTCCGGTGAGCCGCTGGTGCTGCGGGATGGCTGCGAGCATGGCTGCAATTATTCTCTGCGGAGGGGAGAAGGGCCGCCGGTTCATTCTGCCGCACTCGAAAACGATGATTCATGAGCCGCTGCTGTCGGGCGGCGTCGGCGGCAGCGCCACGTCGATTCAGGCGCTGTCCGAGTCGATTCTGGAGACGCGCAGAATCACAAACAGCATTCTGGCAAAGCACACAGGAAAGAGCCTGCAGGAAATTGATGCGGCAACAACCTATGACAACTACATGAACGCAGAGCAGAGCATCGCGTTCGGTCTGTGTGATGAGATTCGGAGCAGCCTGCTCTGAGAAAGGAAGTGCAGATGGAACAGACGAAAAAGCCGGAACAGGGCCGCAACCAGATGGTCCTGGGGGAAGGAAACTACTTCAGCCTGGACTGCTATGAAACCCAGCTCAACAACAACGTGCTGGTGGTCGGCGCCTCCGGCTGCGGCAAAACCCGGAGTGTCGTGACGCCGAACCTCCTGCAGGCAACGGGCAGCTATATCATCTCAGACCCCAAAGGCGTTCTCTACCGGCAGTACGGCAAAATGCTGGAGCGCCGCGGCTACAAGGTCCGGAAGCTGGATTTTACGAATCCCGCTGATTCCTGCAGATACAATTTCTTCCGTTACATCCGGACGGAGCAGGATATTCTGAAAACTGCGTATATGCTGGTCTACGGCGAGGACCGGTCCACGGTGCGCTCGGACCCGTACTGGGAGCAGTCGTCGGTCGTGGCAGCCTCCGCGGTCATTTCCTATCTGATGGAACAAGGTCAGGACCAGCAGAATCTGGGGAAATTCCTGGAACTGATTATCCGGATGCATCGCGCTGAGGCCCTCGAGGAGAAAGTAAGCCCAATCGAGCGCAGGTTCATGGCAGCCGGTTCTTTCACAAGACGCCAGTACGCCAAGTTCCGGGTTGCGCCGGCCCGGACCCGCAACTGCACTTTGGCAACCATTCTTTCCAAAGTCGGCATGTACGATTCAGAAGCCCTGAAGCAGATGATGAACCGCGACGAGACACACATCGGCAGCGTCGGGAACGAGAAAACAGCCCTGTTCGTTGTCGTCTCTGATACGGACCGGTCCATGGACCGCCTGGCCAATCTCTTCTTCACGCAGGCCATGAACGAGCTCTGCCGCATCGCAGACGCGCGGGAAGGACAATTCCGCCTCCCGGTGGATGTGCGCTTCATCCTGGATGACTTTGCCACCAATGTGGTACTGTTCGACTTCCCGCGCATGATTTCTTCCATCCGTTCCCGCGGCATCTCCGTGATGCTGATGATTCAGGCTGAGTCCCAGCTGATGAACACCTACGGAAAGGACGGCAGCACCATCATCGCCAACTGCGACAGCTACCTCTACATGGGCGGCAATGACCTGGAGACCGCCGAACAGGTCGCGCGCCGCTGCGGCCTGCCTCTCGAGCGGATTCTCTACATGCCCGTGGGCACCTCCTGGCTCTTCCGCCGCGGCCAGAACCCGCGGGCCTGCCGCAACATCCGCCTCGAGGAGTACGAGCAAAATCTGACTCACCGCAGGAAGCATGTCCGCGGCCGGAGCCGCTGACGCGAAGCGCTCGCTCCCGGAAAATTCATTCTTTTTTTCCGAAATGTTTATAAATGTGAAAAAAGGACTGTGCTATAATCTGCTCAGAAACAGCCGGGAGGGATGGCCCTTCCGCTGGATGCGGCTTCGATAAAAAGCATTTTCACGCAGACCGCCGGCAGTGTCCGGCGGATCTGTATAAAGGAGAAAGATTGGCAGGAAAGAGTTTCGCAGCTGAATATGTTCAGAAAGTAGGCGGAGACATTATCAAGAGCAGACCGTTTCAGGCGGTGGAAGACCAGAAGCATCATCTGCGCAGCACTGTGGGAAGCCACAGTCTGCGGGTCGCGCAGCTGTGCGCCTTTTTCTGCGACTGCCTGTCGAAAGCGGGTGTGGAGACGGAGAAGGAAGACCTGGTGAAGGCTGCGCTGTGCCATGATCTGGGCATGCGGGGACGCTACACCAAGCGCTACAGCTCCGGCAGGGACATCATAAAGAATCATCCCCTCAATTCCAGCGACGAGGCGGAGAAGCTCCTGGGCGAACTGACCGAGATGCAGCGGGAGGCCATCGAAAAACATATGTGGCCGCTGTGTGCGGACCGGCGGATCCGGCACAAGGAAACCGCGCTGATCACCATCGCCGACAAGCTGTGTGCCATCGCAGATCCCCTGCTGGCGGTAAAAAGCAATAAGTAGCAGCAATTGAACCTCCCACCGCCTGCAGAGGCGGGGGATTCCTGCTTCATCGCTATAGTTTGCCGGCCAAGACGTGTCTTTGCCAGGCAGTGACCATCGGCTCCACAGGCGTTGACTTCGGGCAGTTCCTGCCCTAGTGAATCTATTTTGTTTTCAGCTTACTTTCTGTATTTCGAT
>JAFTFP010000013.1 GCA_017449485.1 Lachnospiraceae bacterium | reverse complement strand
TCGGAGCAGCAAATGAATGGCTGGATCATGTGGACCACATGGAGCGGACCGGGCGGGTTTCGCGGTCCCTTGGCTACTGGATCTTTATGGTTCTTCTCGGAGGCGGTGCGGGCTCCCTTGTCGGCGGCTTTTCTCTTCTGTCGGCGGAGGGCAATATGGCGACGCCCCAGGCGCAGGTGAATGCAGATCAGTATCTGGTGCCGAATTCGCTGCGGCTGACCTCTCCGCATGTAAAGCTTATGAGTTCCAAGACAGTCCGGAAATATATTCCGCCGGTCACCACCAGCTCCTCCGGCAGCAGTTCCTCCGGAGGAGGCTCGAGCTACTCCAGCTCTTATTCCGGCTCGTCAGGAGCCAGCCATTCCGGTTCCGGAAGAAGCTTCTGAGAACCAAACCGGCTGCTTCCGGTATCTGGCCGGAGAAATCCCATAGACTTTTTCGAAAACCCGGATGAAAGACTCCGGGTTTTCATATCCGATCATGCTGCTGATGGCAGAGATGCTCAGCTGCGATCCGGTCAGCAGCTGCTGTGCACGGCCCAGCCGCACATCCCGTAAGAACGCATTGAAGCCCTTGCCAGTTTCCAGCCGGATCAGGCGGGTGGTATGCTCCGGTGAGTAGTGGAAGGCGGCCGCCGTCCCGCTTAAGGTGGCGGTCTGATAATGATCGCTGATGTAACTGAGAATCCTCATGCGGCCGGTGCCTGGATCGGAGAGCGGCCGTCTGCCGATGATCACATCTTTCTCATGGCGGCGCAGCAAAGTGACGAAAAGTACAGGAATCAGGTTATCCAGCAGATTTTGACTGAATGAGTCATTGATCAGAGATTCCCGGTACAGGTCCAGAAACAGGTCGCGGATCTCTGTGTCGTCTCCTGTCGGAAACAACATATTGGCCGGCGGATTCTGACTGTAGAGCGAACTGATGAAGAAGTCTGAGATCAGATTGCCCCCGCGGAGAATATTAAAGAAATCATTCTCGAAGGTATCCCGCCGGATATGAAGACTGAGCACTACGCTCTCATCAAAGACTTCAATCGTGCGTTTCGTTCCCGGCGCAATAAAAGCCAGATCTCCCTGATGCAGGGTATAGTGCTCCTCGCCCAGCTGATGTCCGCAGCTGCCGTGAAGAATATAGAGCACCTCGAAAAAAGTGCATGAGTACTCAAAAACCGGCGTGTAGCGCAGGTGCCGGACAATGTCTGCGTGGGCGGTTCCGGCCAGATCATGGCGCGGGGTGAAATGGTCGTCCGTGAAAACCGCCGGAATCTGAATAAAAGGAAATTCTGCAAAAAACAGGATATGCTCCCGGACATAGTCCTCGATCTCGGCAAAATAGTTTTTCAGTGCCACGGGTTGGGAGCGCAGCCCGTAGACCTTCCGGTAGACCTCTTCTTCCTCTGTAAAGGTGAGAACCTCCTGCAGAAATGCTTCGTGATCCATCTGATTGACACTCCCTCTGTATCGATACGTCCCTTCTTACTTATGCCGGCTTCAATGCCGGCTCTCACTATGAATATAATCCATCAGATCAAAAATGGTCAATTATAATTGATTGATACAGTCATTGGAACGAAAACAGCCGGCCGCTATAATGAAGCCATGACAGAAAAAAACGGTCCTGCATTCCGCAGGAACCTGAATGGATTCACAGCTATCATTCACAGCTATCATTTACGGAGGAAAAGAAGATGATCACAGTGGCATATGTCGGATTTGGTGTTTCAGTTCGGGAATATCACATTCCCTATGTAGAGAACCGCGATGATATCAAGGTCAAATACGTTTTCCGAAGAGCGGAAGACATCGCACAGTTCGAGGAATATGAGCCCTTTTATCCGGAAATCTGCTTTACGACAGATTTTGACCAGGTGCTGCAGGATCCTGAGGTGGATCTGGTGGTCGTCTCCGCGCCGGACCGTTTCCATATGCCCTATGCGAAGCAGATCCTGGGCGCCGGCAAGCATGCCCTGATCGAGAAGCCTTTTGCCCAGACTGCGGCAGAGGCGAGAGAGTGCTTCGCCCTGGCGAAGGAGAAAGGCCTGATCTGCATGCCCAACCAGAACCGCCGTTTTGACGCGGACTTCCTGGCAGTGAAGGAAGTCGTGGAGAGCGGAAAGCTGGGCGACCTGGTCCGGATCGAGAGCCACTATGACTATTACAAGACCAACGGCTGGTACGATCACCTCGGCACGCTTTACAACCTGGGCGTTCACACGGTGGACCAGATCATCAGCCTGCTGGGCATGCCCGATCGCACCAACCTGGATGTGCGCAGCATTCATCATCCGGGTGTGGGCGACGATTACTATGACCTCGAGTTCTTCTACGGAAACTGCAAGGCCTCGGTGAACACCTCCATGTGCGTCCTGATCGATTATCCCCGCTTCACGGTGCACGGCACAAAGGGCAGCTTCACCCTGCCGCCGGTCATCCACAACTCCGGCAAGAAGAAGGTGGTCGGCCGCCATACCATCAGTACCGCACCCGCACCGGAAGACCGCTGGGGCACGCTGGTGTACATGAACGAGGCGGGCGAGAAGATTACGGAGAAGGTTCCGGTCGGCTGCGCGCACTACGAGCAGATTTATGATTCCATGGTCGATGCCATTGAGAACGGCGCGGCAAAATGTGTAAAGGATGAAGAGGTTGTAAAGGTTCTGGAGATTCTGGAAGAGGCTACGGAGGTTGCAAAATCATGGAAAAAGTAAGACTCGGCACCATCGGCAGCGGTGTGATCGTTCACTCCATTCTGGATAACGTCATGCGCACGGAAGGAATCGAACTGACAGCGGTCTATTCCCGCAGCGCCGAGAAGGCGGAAAAACTTGCCGGCGAGTATGGCTGCACCAGGACCTACACCGATCTGGATGCGATGCTCGCGCACGATGAAATCAACACCATCTACATCGCAACACCCAATCTGCTGCACTAAGCGCAGACGAACCGGGCGCTG
>JAFTFP010000158.1 GCA_017449485.1 Lachnospiraceae bacterium | reverse complement strand
GATCCAAGGAAAAAGGCGGCCGCCAGGACAACACCGGTCAGCAGCGAGAACAGAAAAGCCACCTCAAAAAAGCGCATGGCATCTGCCGTTCTTCCCTGCCGCATTCTAGGCGCCATCACTGTTCGGACGACTCTGGCATTTCCTTCAAAGAAAACCATGAAGCAGACGAGATACAGCTCGGCGGCGGCACACAGATATCCGGCGCCTTCTGTCTGGATCATGTTGGTCAGCGGGATCCGAAAAAAGGAAAGGACCGCTGCCAGGACCAGAATCGCTGCATAGGAGCGGTCTATTCTGATTCTTGACCTTCCGGCCATTTATTCTCTCCTTATACCTAAATTCTGCAGGGCCATCTCCTGCTTTTCTTCCATAACGCGGGCTTCCTCTTCAGTCATGTGATCATATCCGCACAGATGCAGTGTGGAATGTGCAACCAGAAAAGCATATTCTCTCTTCAGGCTGTGCCCGTACTCCTGCGCCTGTTCTCTCATCCGGATGTCATTGATCACAATATCTCCGAGCATCAGTTCTCCGGTCTCCGGGTCAAAAGCACCCGCCGGATCTTCGCGTGCTGTCTCAAAGCAGGAAGGATATGGGTAAGAAAGATTCGGAAACGACAGCACATCCGTGGGGCGGTCAATGCCCCTGTAGCTGCTGTTGAGTTCCTGAATCTCCTCATTCCCTGTCAGTGTAAGTCCAACCTGAACATCATACGGACAGTTTTCCAGGCGCAGCACCTCCCGGATAACCTGCCTGGCTGTAACTGTGATGGAGAACTCTCCTCCCCAGGGAACATTCTTAGCTGTTATAACATGTACCTTCATGACCGCTTGTTCACATCTGTTCTGTGATGAGCCGCCCGCTCGTTCTTCTTGGCGCGGCTCACCTGTTCATATTCCTCATAGGCCTTGACAATCTTCTGCACGAGCGGATGACGGACTACATCCCGCGCATCCAGCGTAATAAAGGCCAGGCCCTCGATCTTCTTCCTGGACAGAATCCGGGTCGCGACATCCAGACCAGATGCAGATCCCGGTGAGAGATCCTTCTGGGTTGCATCTCCGGTGATCACCGCGTGTGAGCCGAAGCCGAAGCGCGTCAGAAACATTTTCATCTGCTCCGGCGTTGTATTCTGTGCCTCATCCAGAATAATATAGGCGTTATTCAGCGTCCTGCCCCGCATATATGCCAGGGGAGCCACTTCAATCAGGCCCTTTTCCATATTCTGCTGGGTCCGTTCCGCACCCATGATCTGGAAGAGCGCATCATAAAGCGGACGCAGGTAAGGATCCACCTTGCTCTGCAGATCACCCGGCAGAAAGCCCAGCTTTTCTCCGGCTTCAATCGCAGGACGGGTCAGGATGATCCGCTCCACTTCCTTATTCTGGAAAGCAGTTATTGCCATGGCCATGGCCAGAAAGGTCTTTCCGGTGCCGGCCGGCCCGTTGGCAAAAACAATTTCATTGTTCCGGATTGCCTGCACATACCGCTCCTGTCCCAGGGTTTTCGGTTTCACAGGTTTCCCGTTTACAGTGTGACAGATCAGATCCGAATCGATCTGCGTCAGCATGTCTTCCGGACTGTCCTTGCGCATGTCAAGGGCATAGTCTACGTTCTGTTCGTAGATTTCTCCGCCCCGCGCAGCTAAAGAAGCCAGCTGGTTCATGACCTTCACAGCCTCCCGAACGTCGCGGTCCGCGCCTGAGACACGGATCGCGCCGTCCCGGTCAACAATCGTCACATTCAGATCTCTTTCGATTTTGCCGACGTGCGAATCGTACTCTCCGAAGATCGCCCGCTGCACATCGGCGCTGTAATCCAGTTGAATTGTCATCTTTACTCTCTGCCGGAAAGATAATCGTCAATACCCTTCGCTGCGGCCTTGCCGGCTCCCATAGCCAGAATTACCGTCGCGGCGCCAGTTACAGCATCGCCGCCGGCATATACGCCTTCCTTGGTGGTCTTTCCGTAATCATCCAGGGATACAATACCGCCTCTGCGGGAGACCTCCAGTCCTTCCGTGGTCGATTTGATCAGCGGGTTCGGGCTGGTTCCCAGCGCCATGATGACGCAGTCGCACTCAACGTGATAGCGGCTTCCTTCCACCTCTACCGGAGAACGTCTGCCGGAGGCATCGGGCTCACCCAGCTCCATGCGGACCAGATCAATGCCGTTCACCCAGCCGTTTTCATCGGCTGTGATTTCCACCGGGTTGGTCAGCAGATCAAAGATGATGCCTTCCTCCTTCGCGTGGTGCACTTCTTCCTTCCGGGCCGGCAGCTCCTCTTCACTTCTGCGGTAGACAATATGTACCTCAGCGCCCAGTCTGAGTGCGGTTCTCGCCGCGTCCATCGCCACATTGCCGCCGCCGACGATAATCGCCTTCTTCGCCCGCATGATCGGCGTTCTCGAATCCTCACTGAACGCACCCATCAGATTGCTTCTGGTCAGATACTCATTGGCGGAGAATACGCCGAGAGACTGCTCTCCCGGAATATGCATGAACCTGGGAAGGCCTGCGCCGGTGCCGACAAAGACAGCATCGAAGCCTTCCTTGGTGAGCAGGTCATCCACCTTGGCAGTTCTGCCGATTACAACATCGGTCTCAATTTCCACGCCGAGATTCCGGACGTTCTCAATTTCCTTCTCGACAACCTTCTTCTTGGGCAGACGGAATTCCGGAATGCCATAGGCAAGAACACCGCCGGCCTTGTGCAGCGCTTCGAAAATCTTGACCTCATAGCCAAGTTTTGCCAGATCGCCTGCACAGGTCAGTCCCGCAGGACCGGCTCCGATGACGGCGACGCGCTTGCCGTTTTTCTCCTTCGCGCCTTCCGGACGGATGCCCATCTCACGCGCTGTATCGGCGACATACCGCTCCAGCTTTCCGATGGAGATCGCCTCGCCCTTGATGCCGCGGACGCACTTTCCTTCGCACTGAGACTCCTGCGGGCACACACGGCCGCAGACAGCAGGAAGGGAACTGGACTCGCTGATCACTGCATAGGCTCCCGCAACATCAGACTCCTTCAGACGGGCGATGAAGCCGGGGATATTGATGCTGACAGGGCATCCCTGTACACACATCGGATTCTTGCAGTTCAGGCATCTGGAAGCTTCTGCTTCCGCCTCATCCTTATTATAACCAAGACATACTTCTTCAAAATTCGCTGCACGGACCTTCGGATCCTGTTCGCGCACCGGTACTTTCTTCATCATATCTACTGGCATTTTGCTACCTCACTTTTCTGATTCAAAGAAACCGACATTCCGCAACGATAGGCGTGATCAGCCGCAATGGCCGCAGCCGCCGTGATGTGTATCGCCTTCCTGATACTGAAGAAGGAGTCTTCCCTCTTCTGTCTTGTAAAGGCGGGTGCGCTGCATGGCCTGGTCAAAATCTACCTTATGGCCGTCAAATTCCGGTCCGTCCACGCAGGCGAACTTCACTTCGCCGCCTACCATCAGTCTGCAGGCGCCGCACATGCCGGTGCCGTCCACCATGATCGTATTCATGGAGACAACGGTGGGAATGCCAAGCTTTTCTGTGAGCTGGCAAGCAAACTTCATCATGATCATCGGGCCGATGACCACCACCAGATCATAGCGGTTTCCTTCGTCCCAGAGCTGCTGCAGTGCAACACAGACATTGCCGTGAATACCCTTCGATCCGTCATCTGTCGCAATGTAGAGATGATTTGAGACCGCTGCCATTTCATCCAGCAGGATCAGAATGTTCTCCGAGCGCGCGCCCTGGATGCAGTCTGCCAGACATCCCTGCTCCTTGAGCCACTTCAGCTGCGCATAGACCGGAGCGGTTCCGACGCCGCCGGCGATAAACAGGATTTTCTTCTTTTTCAGTTCTTCATTCGGAAGAAGAGTCAGGTCGGAGGGATTTCCCAGCGGACCAACAAAATCCGCAAAGCAGTCCCCTACATTCAGATCTGCCATTCTCGAGGTCTCAGCGCCAACTGTCTGCAGAACAATGGTTACTGTCCCCGCAGCCTTGTCATAATCACAGATCGTCAGCGGAATCCGCTCACCGTCTTCATCGACACGGACAATCAGAAACTGACCCGGGAGCGCACTGTCGGCGATCCGGGGCGCCTTCACATCCATCAGATAGATGTTCGGCGCAAGAAGCTCTTTTTTAACAATTTCAAACATAACCGCTACCTCCTCCTGCCTTCCAAATTGTTTTTTTCATAATAGAATACTCTCTCAGACCCCGTTTTTCAACTCAGACACAGAATCCATGACTGACTGAAGGCGCAGGTCATTTTATCCGATCGGGACAAGAATGCCGCTGACATCCATATAATTGACGGTGCCGTTTGCAATATTGACTGCAAAACGGCGGGTCGTCGGCGTTACGTTCCCGTACAGATCTGTAATATATTCCTCATAGATATAATAGCTGCCATAGCCGCTGAGCTGCTCTGTCCTGGTGTAATGATAGCTGACCATGGCTGTTCCGCCCGGCACAGTGCCGTTGACATCTATGATCTCCTGCCGATTGATCATTGCGATCAGGATATGATTGATTCCGTCCTCGACGGACAGATTGGCCTTCGGCGTCAGCCTGTAGGTCACCTCTGTGATCTCCCCGGAAATACCAAGGTGACCGTAAGCGATGAATCGGAAGGTGGTGGTTCCGATGGGCATCTGGATCGGACGGTCATACCGGGTGCTTTCTTCCGTCGGATCTGTTCCGTCCGTCGTATAATAAACCGTCTCTCCTTCCGGTACGACCACGGTGATCAGCGTGGCCCGTTCATAATCTCCTTCTGCCGTCAGCACTCTGGGCGCCTCCGGAACAGTGGTGGAAATATCATATGAACGCTTTTCTGAGGGACTGGCGGCGCCGTAGCGATTCACCGTAACAGCACACAGCTCATAAGATCCCGGCTTTAATTCAATCGGCTTCTGATACAGGAGGCTGCGGGTAGACGGCTCACTGCCATCCAGCGTATAGAATACACTGGACCCTGCGGGGGCCTGAATACTGACAGTCAGCTGGTCTTCATATTTGCCCGAGTCCATATCAATGACCGGAGCCGGCGCGGCATAATCAGCATATTCCCGAAGAATCACCGGATCATCGCAGTCTGCGATCCGCTCCGCGACATCGTCATAGCGGCCTGCAGAAGCCAGCACCTGAAACAGGTGCTCATAAACCTGCCGCCGCTCATCCTGTGTCAGCGTATCCTGCTCCAGCAGCTCACTTAAGAGAAGATCGGCCTCATCAAACTGTCTGGCTTCTACCAGATAATCTGTCTTCAAGAGCGAGAGTCTGACTTCATCTGCACCATCCAATGCAAGAGCCTGGTCGATCAGTTCCACTGCCTGCTCATAATCACCTGACGCGGCGCGGTCATAGGCTCTGCCGACATAATAAGAGGCTGAGTGAAGCCGGTTGTACTGATAAAGCCCCAGCAGGCCGGCGGCACAGAGCAGTACAATTGCACAGACAGCAATCATAAGCCGCCTTTTCCGGATACGTTCCCTGGCGGCCTCTTCCTCTTTTCGCTGCTTCTCCTCCAGAATCTGTTCCCGGCGCTCCAGCTCACGCTGCTTTCTGGCTTCCCGTGAAAGCTCATCCGTGATGGTGCTCATGGTCTCATTGATTTTCTGTTCGATCTGGGAATCATATTCCGGAACGATCTTGATCTCATGAGAACAGTTCTCGCAGAACAGACTGCCTTCTTCAATTGTATTTCCGCAATTCGGACAAATCATATCTGTACACTGTCAACGCAGTTCTTCATCAGCATGGCGACGGTCATCGGACCCACACCGCCCGGCACCGGCGTGATTGCACCGGCGATCTCACTGACGCGGTCAAAATCCGTATCGCCGCACAGTTTTCCATTTTCATCGCGGTTAATGCCGCAGTCAATCACCACAGCTCCCGGCTTGATGTATTCTTCCGTGATGAAACGGGCCTTTCCGATCGCAATAATCAGAATATCTGCCCGCCGGCATACTTCCTTCAGGTTCCGGGTCCTGGAATGTGCGATCGTTACAGTCGCATTCTCGCGGAGCATCATCATGCCCATGGGCTTTCCGACAATATTGCTCCGGCCGACAATGACACATTCCTTCCCCTCGCACTCAACACCGGAGCGCCGGAGCAGCTGGATGACACCAGCTGGTGTGCAGCTCTCAAAACCCGGCAGTCCCAGTGAAAGCTTGCCGACGCTCTCCGGGTGAAAACCGTCCACATCCTTTTCCGGATCAATGGCACGGATCACAGCCGACTCATCCAGCTGTGGCGGCAGCGGCAGCTGAACCAGAATGCCATTGACAGACGGATCTGCATTCAGCTCCCGGACCACTTTCATCAATTCATCCATGGTCGTCTCTTCCGGCAGTTCAACTGACCGGGAGACAATTCCGCAGGCCTCACAGGCACGCTTCTTATTTCTGACATAGACGCAGCTGGCCGGATCCTGGCCCACCTGCACCACTGCCAATGTAACCGTAATGCCCTTTTCCTTCAGCGCATCGGTGCGGACTCTGGTTTCCTGTTTGACCTGCTCCGAAATCTCTTTTCCGTTAATCAGCTTAGCCATTTTCTCTGTCCTCAGGATAATTCGTTCTCAATATAGTTCTCAAATTCTGCCATGGTCATGAGTACTTTTCTCGGTTTCGTCCCCTCAGATTCGCTGACGACACCATGATCACACAGTTCATCCATGATCCGGGCGGCCCGGTTGAAGCCTATGCGGAATTTCCGCTGCAGAAGTCCAAGGG
>JAFTFP010000157.1 GCA_017449485.1 Lachnospiraceae bacterium | reverse complement strand
GAGGTCGCATCCACGCACAGACAGACTGTACTGATGTCGCTGGCGGTACGGCCGGTCTGCAGTCCCACATTGTCCCAGCTCTGGGCAAAGGATGCGGGGCAGAAGGCTTCCAGCCGCTCCATGATCTCTGAAAGAATCATCGGTACCTCCCTTCGAGCCTGAATCAGTTCTGCTTTACTGCATTCGCTCCAGCGCAGCCCGGATCCGGCTCAGTTCCAGGCTGATCTGTGCAATTCGCTCCTTGTGCTGCTCCGGGTTAAGTCCTCCCAGAATGTCTGTCAGAATCCGGGTGTTCCGATTCAGCATGCCGGCCAGAACAGGATCCTTCCGGCAAATCAGACAGCCGCCGAACAGATCCGCCAGTTCCTCCGGAATCTCATCCGTCTCCCGGTCTGCCGGGGCCCGTCCCGGCGGGAGCACTTTCATGACCGGGTAGTACTTTCCGTCCTCCGGGACCAGTTCCTCCTCCACAATGGTAAAACCGCTTTCCCGAAGCCAGGTTCGCAGCTGCGGCACTTCCGACTGCGGTTCCAGAATAATCTCCCGGAAGGATCGCACCCTTTCCGGGTACTGTTCCAGAATCCTGTGCGTCAGCGCCCCGCCCATTCCGGCGATGATCAGCGTATCCGCCTCTCCTGCCTCCAGCCTTTCCAACCCGTCAGACTGCCGCAGTTCAACGCTGTCCACACCGTATTCTGCCAGATTCATGGCGGCCATTTTCAGCGGCCCCTCCGCCACATCCAGGGCAATGGCCCGGCGGATCCGGCCTGTCTGAATCAGCCAGATCGGAATGTGAGCATGATCGCAGCCCACATCCGCCGGTACGCTCCCCTCTGTCACCATCCCGGCGATCGCCTTCAGCCGCCGGGATAAAATTACTTCCTTCATGATCCGGCCCATTCAGTCCAGATAATCCTTCAGCTTTCTGCTGCGGCTGGGATGCCTCAGCTTCCGGAGCGCCTTCGCTTCAATCTGGCGGATACGCTCTCTCGTGACACTGAATTCCTTGCCGACCTCTTCCAGCGTTCTGGCCCTTCCGTCATCCAGTCCAAAGCGCAGGCGCAGCACCTTCTGCTCACGCTCCGTCAGGGTTCCAAGCACCTCTGACAGCTGCTCCTTCAGCAGTGTAAATGCCGCCGCATCCGCGGGAACCGGCACGTTGTCATCCTGAATGAAATCGCCCAGATGGGAATCTTCCTCCTCACCGATCGGCGTCTCCAATGAAACCGGCTCCTGCGAGATTTTGATAATCTCACGCACACGCTCGACCGGAATATCCATCCGCTCTGCGATCTCCTCCGGTGTAGGTTCGCGTCCCAGCTCCTGAAGAAGCTGTCTGCTGATCCGCACCAGTTTGTTGATGGTTTCCACCATGTGCACCGGAATCCGGATGGTTCTTGCCTGGTCAGCAATGGCTCTTGTAATCGCCTGGCGAATCCACCAGGTCGCATACGTGCTGAACTTGAAGCCCTTGCGGTAGTCAAATTTCTCCACTGCCTTGATCAGGCCCAGATTACCTTCCTGAATCAGATCCAGGAACAGCATGCCGCGGCCGACATAGCGCTTGGCAATGCTGACCACCAGACGCAGGTTGGCCTCTGCCAGACGCTTTTTCGCCGCATCTCCCTCTTCGATCAGTTCCTTCAGCTCCTCGTCTGTCTTTCCTTCCAGGAATTCCTTCTCTTCCCTGGTCAGAGAAAGGCTCTCGCGATCCTGGGCTGCCAGAACCTTTTCCGCCAGTGCGCCGTATTCCATGGCCTGTGCCAGATCGATCTCCTGCTCTGCAGACAGGAGCGGCACTTTGCCGATTTCCTTCAGATACATGCGGACCGGATCATCAATATTGACCGTGTCCGGAATCGAGAGATCAATCAGCTCCGGCTCCGTATCCTCATCGCCTTCTTCGATCATCTCGAGTTCCTCGTCCGGGACCTCGTCGTCCGACTCCTGGACGCGCAGCACATCAATTCCCTGCTGCTCCAGCATCTGAATGATCAGATCATATTTCTCGTCGTCCAGATTCAGATCGCGGAAGTGATCAACCACTTCCTGATAATCAAGGACATTGTCCTTCTTCTTGCCAATAGCAATCAGCTGCTGCAGCTGTCCCTGGAACTCCTCCATTTCATCTGCAGGAAGACTGTCCGGATCCTCTTCTCCAAATTCTTCATACTCCTCGACGGTCCCCGGCTCTTCCTTCGGCTCCGCCTTCTTCGCTGCGCTCTTTTTCGCAGCCTTCTTCGTCTTCTTTTCTTCCAGTATTTCTTCCTGCTGTGTTTCTTTCTTTGCCATGGGAATTTCTCCTGTTCCTATAGTTATATTATATTTTAAAAATGCCCTTTCTGTCAGTGTCAGCGTATCTTAAACCGGCATTTTTTTAACTGTTCCAGCTCCTTTTTAGCAGCAATCAGTCTGCTGAGTGCGGCCGGATCACCTGTTGTGCGTGAAAGCGCCTGAATCTGCTCCTGCTTCAGGCTCAGCAGTACATCCTGCAGGGCCTTTTCCTTTTCCTGCGGACTCTCGACGCCCGTAAGATGCTCCCCAAACAGAGACGCCGCCTCCTTCTGCTCTTCTTCCTCGTCAAAAGCCGAAATCACCGCAGCGGGTGAAAACAGCATCTTCTGAACCAGCTCTTCTGAAGGTTCCTGTCCGGAAAAAGCCTGCTCCAGCGTCTCAAAATAGCGCTCAGCCGCCTTTCTGTAGAGCCCCTCTTCAAAGTCCTGTGCGCCGATGTACGGGCGGATCTGCGGATAAAGCCCTGGATCATCTGAAATCCAGGTCAGCAGCAGCCGCTGTTTCCTGCGGTAGGCTTCGTTCACGGCATTCCAGGCCTGCGAAGGGGCCGGTGCGCGCCGTTCCGGCATGGCTGTTGTCTGCTCGCCGCCCACCAGATGATAGGAAGCGACCTGCCTGCGCAGCAGATCCTCTGGTATGAGATAACGGGCTGCGGCTGCCTTCAGGTAGCTTTCCCGCTCCATCTCCTCCTCAAAGCCGGAGAGCTTGCGGGCGATCTGCCGGTAGAACTGCGTTTTCTGAGCCGGGTCATCCATCCGATACTGCGCTTCCAGCTGTCGGACTTCGAAGAAAAAGCTGTTCTCCGCGTTGTCAATCCGCTTCTGGAATTCCTCCCTGCCCAGCGCCTTCATGAATTCATCCGGGTCCTTGTACGGCCGCAGATCGATCACTCTGGCCTGTAATCCGGCTTCTTTCAGAATGCCGATATTCCGCAGCGCTGCGCGCACGCCGGCGCCGTCGCTGTCGTACGCCAGAAGTACTTCCTTTACGTAGCGGCTGATCAGTGCCGCCTGTCCCGCAGTAAAGGAGGTGCCAAGCGAAGCGATCGCCTCAGGAAAGCCGGCCTGATGCATGGATATGACATCCATATAGCCCTCACAGACGATCAGGTAGGGCTTGCGGCTCCTCCTTGCAATATTGAGTCCGTACAGATTGCGGCTTTTGTCAAAAACCGGCGTCTCCGGGGAATTGAGATACTTGGGCTTTCCATCTCCCATGACACGGCCGCCGAAGCCGATCACCTTGTTCGTCACATCCATGATCGGATACATGACACGATTCCAGAATTTGTCGTGCAGGCCCCGCTTTTCATCAAAAGCCGCCACACCCGCTTCCAGAATCACCTCGTCGGAAAATCCCTTTTCGCGCAGGTGCTGTACCAGATCATTGGCGCTGCCGTCTGCATACCCCTGTCCAAACGCATTCATTGTCGAGGCATCGAGCTGCCTGGAGAGGAAATATTCATAGCCCCGCCGGCCCTTCGGAGAACGCAGCAGCTTGTAATAATAAGTCGCGGTCTCCTTATTGACTGCCAGAAGCAGCGCGCGCCGCTCCTCTTTTCTGCGGGTTTCCTCCGACAGCTGCGGACTCGGAAGCGTGATGCCCGCGCGATCTGCCAGGGATTGGAGGGCTTCCTGAAAGCCGCAGTTTTCATATTTCATCAGAAAAGTGGCTGCGTTGCCGCCTGCACCGCACCCGAAGCAGTAATACATCTGCTTG
>JAFTFP010000156.1 GCA_017449485.1 Lachnospiraceae bacterium | reverse complement strand
TGCTCTGTCCCCTCGTCTCCCCTTGTCTCAGTTATGGTATGATGCTGACAGGAGACAATGGTTGGCAAAGGGGAGTGGAGCATATGAGCGATCAGATTCAGGGAGCTGGCCGGGTGAGGCCGCTGACGCTGCGTGAGGTGAAGGTGACGGGCGGTCTCTGGAAAGAGGAGCAGGAGACGGTCCGGAAGGCGATTCTGCCTTATCAGTGGGAGGCGCTGAATGATCGTGTGCCGGATGCGGCGCCGAGTTACTGTATGCATAATTTCAGGGCGGCCGCGGAGGTGACGAGAAGGAAAAAGGAGGAGCCGGGGTATGTGCCGCCGGTGAATATGGACCGCAGAATCGAGATTCTGCCGGAGGATCCGGCCCATCCGGAGGAGGATCGTTTTTACGGATTTGTTTTCCAGGATTCAGATTTTGCCAAATGGATCGAGGCGGTGGGTTATTCGCTGTGCAATCATCCGGACGCAGAGCTGGAAAAGACGGCGGATCAGGCCATTGACCTGGTCTGCGCAGCGCAGCAGGCTGACGGCTATCTGGATACTTACTACATTCTGAACGGGCTGGACGGGGTCTTCAGGAATCTGAAGGATCACCATGAACTGTATTGCATGGGGCATCTGATCGAGGGCACTGTCAGCTACTTCGAGGCGACGGGAAAGGACAAGCTGCTGCGGGCGGCGATGCGGTATGCGGATTACGCAGTCCGGTATTTCATGACCGGAGAGGAGCCGCATGCCGGCTATCCGGGCCATGAAATTGCAGAGATGGCGCTGGCAAGGCTGTATGAGGTGACCGGAAAAAGAGAGTATCTGGATCTCGCAGTCCACTTTCTCAATGAGCGGGGGCAGGAACCGCTGCTGTTCGGAGGAAAGGAGCAGACTGACACGTTCAATCCGTTTTCAGTTATGTATTATCAGGCACATCAGCCGGTCAGAGAACAGACGGAAGCGGTGGGTCATGCGGTCCGGGCAGTGTACCTGTACAGCGGCATGGCAGAAGCTGCGCGGCTGACCGGAGATGCGTCGCTGAAGGCGGCCTGCCGCAGACTCTGGGACAGCATCACAGGGACCAAGCTGTATATCACGGGCGGAATCGGCGGAACGGTGCTGGGAGAATCCTTCTCCTATCCGTATGATCTGCCGGCGGATTCAGCTTATTCCGAGACCTGCGCAGCGATCGGCCTGGTCTTCTTTGCGCGGAGAATGCTGGAGCTGGAGCCGGACAGCCGTTACGGGGATGTGATGGAGCTGGCGCTGTATAATACTGTTCTGGCCGGAAAAGCGATGGATGGAAAGAGCTTCTTCTATGTCAATCCGCTGGAGGCCAATCCGAAGATTCTGCCGCGCGACGGCAGACTCTCGCACGTCCGCGTTCCCAGAAGAAAATGGTTTGGCTGTGCCTGCTGTCCGCCGAATCTGGCGAGGCTTGTCAGCTCAGTCCAGTCCTATGCCTACACAAGCGATGCACAGACTCTCTGGGTACATCTTTATCTGGAAAGCAGCGTGGAAACAGAACTGGCTGGCGCAGGCTTCCGGGCCCGGGTGGAGACGGACTATCCGCAGAGCGGATCTGTGCGGATCCGGACGGATTCGGATGCGGAGAAGGCGTGCCTTGCCCTGCGCATTCCCGGCTGGAGCAGAACCTGGGAGGTCAAAATCCGGAACAAGGCCGGGGCAGACATCGGGCCACATTTTGACAGAAAAGAGCAGGGCGGCTACCTGTATCTCACAGGCTGCTTTAAGGACGCCACAATCGAACTGGAGCTGACCATGACACCGCGGCTGATGGCAGCAAACAACGCGGTCCGGGAGGCGGCAGGAAAAGCCGCGCTGATGAGAGGCCCTGTCACCTACTGCCTGGAGGAGGCCGACAACGGCGCGCAGCTGCAGCTTCTCTCGATCCATGCCGATGATCTTCTGAAGGAGGGAATCAGCGAATCACGGATCACGATCTGCGGACGTGAGGTCATCGCGCTGGATGTCCCCGGATATCGGGAAGCCTCAGAAGAAGGGGCAGCGCTGTACCGGGATGTCCTGAGCAGTCCGCCGCCGGAAAAGATCCGGGAGCGGCTCCGCTTTATTCCGTATTACCTGTGGGCGAACCGGGGCGCCGGCGAGATGTCCGTCTATGTGCGGTGCTCCTTGCGGTAGCCGGCAGGCGTGATGCCGTATCGCTTTTTAACATAAAATAGCAAGAATTCCCCCATCCTCTTAGGTGGCGGGATGAATTGCCACTCAGTACTCTATTGTACATATTTATTTCACTTCATTCATTACATTTCTATCGAATTCTAAAAAAAAATTGCACAAAACAGAACGCTTGTTCGATTCCTTGATATTTGTTATACTTATCCTATGAGGGGGAACAGTTCGGTCTATTCGAAAGGAAGCCTGATCTATGGATAAATATGA
>JAFTFP010000155.1 GCA_017449485.1 Lachnospiraceae bacterium | reverse complement strand
GACGTCTCCCTGCGCTTTGCGACTCAGGGCGTCGCGATGGTACACAACCTGATCTGCGGCGCGCTGACGATGGTCGGCGAGGGCACGGGCTGGCGCTACACGCCGTACCACATGCCGCACCGCACGGAGGTTATGGGCTTCATGACCTTCCTCCACGGCGACAACCGGTTCTACAACAATATCTTTGTGCAAAAGTATTCTTCGGCCGAGTTCAGCCTGCGCAATGACAGTACCGACAAGCCCGAGACCGAAAACCGTCTCGTCGGCACGTTCTGCTGGGACGAGTATCCGACCTATGACGAGTGGATCGCGCAGTTCGACATGGACAATGAAGTTCCGAATATGCAGGGCCTCGCGCCGGCGCATTTTGGCCATCTGCCGGTGTGGGCAGCAGGCAACGTCTACCTCGGCGGCGCCAAGTCCTGGTGCAAGGAGACCGACAAGCTGGTTGATGAGGACGCCGACGTGTTTGTCGAGTATGAGGAGCGCGAAGGCAAGGACGGCGGCCAGGGTGCCGGCTGGTATCTTAAGACCAATGTCTACGACTACATTAAAGATTATCGCGGAGGCATGATTTACTCGGATCTGCTGGGGAACGCCTTCGAGCCCGACCAGCGCTTCGAGAACCCCGACGGCACGCCCATCACCTTTGACGCCGACTACTTCGGCGGCCACCGCGGCGCAGCGGTTCTGCCCGGCCCCTTCGCCAATGCGGACGATGCGGAGAAGAAGCTGTATGGGGAGAATCTGAACGTATAGGGATTGATGCAGCTTTAGCTTATTCAGCTTGCAATTCAAGGCCCCGGCATTGCGCCGGGGCCTTAAACTTGCCGGAATTCTTGCTTAAATTGTTGGAGATGGATTGAATTTAGGCTAAACTATTGAATGACAATACAGCTCCAGCCGCGGCGCTTGCTGAGCTTGTGTTGAATTGGAAAGAAAGTCTCGAATGACAATACAGTTCCGGTCGCAACGCTTGCTTAAATTGTTGGGGGATGTATTGAAACTGGGATAAACTATTGAGTGGCAATACAATTCCAGCCGCACCGCTTGTATAGCATGTATTGAATAGCGGAGAAGCAGCGGATGACAATACAATTCCAGTCAAAAGGCTTGAGAGACATGTATTGAAGCAGGATGAAAGGATTAAAATTCAACACATTTCCAACTACAACACCTAACAAGCAACACCTAACAAGCATCCACCAACAAGAAACTACCACTAATCATCTACAAATCAGCGAGGTGCCTATGAACTTCCATTTACTTACCCAGTATCTTGACTCCCTCAACGAAGAGTACGGCATTCCCGGACTCGATGTGATCGTGACGAAGGACTACGACACGGTCTACCGCCACCAGGCGGGGCATGCGGACTACGAGGGGCATAAGCCGGTTTCCAGTGTAGACTTTTACCGCCTTTTCTCCTGCACGAAGGTCATGACGATGACAGCCATGATGCAGCTGATCGAGCAGGGCAAAGCAAGCTTATATGACCCGGTGAGCCGTTTCCTGCCTGAGTGGGATATGATGACGGTCATCAACGCCAACTGGAGAGAAAAGGGTGACTATTTCTACTCGCCGACGCTCAGCGAGCCGTCTCACTACGCAAAGAACCGCGTGCGCATCATTGACTGTATGTCCATGACCGCAGGCCTGACCTATGACTTGAATTCCGAGGCGATCCGCGAGCTGATCAGCCGCAAACCGGACGCCAGTACCCGGGAAGTGGTCGCTGCGATTGCGCGGATGCCGCTGCTGTACGAGCCCGGCACGCGCTATCAGTATTCGCTGGGCCATGACATCATCGCGGCGGTGATCGAGGTCATCAGCGGCGAGAGATTCAGTGACTACCTGCAGAACCATGTCTTCGGGCCGCTGGGTGTGACGGAGCTGACCTGCCATCCTACGAAAGAGCAGTGGGACCGCATGAGTGCGTTCTACACTTTTGATCCGGAAAGCAAGGAAATGAAGCCGGAGGACCTGCATGCAAGACCGTTTGAGGTGACACCGAATTACGAGAGCGGCGGCGCATCCCTCTGCGGAACTGTCGACGCTTACTCAGAAGTGATCTGTGCACTGGCCAACGGCGGGGTCGGCCGCAACGGCACCCGAATCCTCAGCGAGGAGGGCGTCATGCGCTTTACCCACAGCGTTCTTACCGGCATTCAGCTGGAGGACTTCCGCGTGGACCGCTTCCTGGAATACAGCTACGGCCTCGGTGTCCGCGTCAAGGTCAACCCGAACCTGGGCCGCTCGCCCGTCGGTGAATACGGCTGGGACGGTGCCGCCGGCGCCTATGCGCTGATCGACCCGTTCAACCACGTGAGCATTTTCTACGCACACCACATCATGAACTTCGGTGAAGTCTACAACGTGATTCATCCTCGCGTGAGAGACCTTGTATATCTGGGGCTCGAGAGATAAGGCAGAAGAATGAGAATGGCATTTTCACAGAATATGAAAGAGCGGATGATAGAGGCAATCGTGAGTACTGTGTTAGGCATGCTCGCTATATACATATGCTTGACTATGACGAAGTTCAGTGCCCGCGCAGAAGGAGTTTCACCTGAAAACTACGTGATCCCGGGAATCCAGTTCCAGGTCAATGATACTGTGGCAGTCACTCCCTGGATTGATCAGAACGGAGAAGCCTATGTCTTTCTGCCTTCTTTTGCAGAGCTTTCTTCGACGACGATTTCCATCGCAGATGGGTGCAGGGCTGCCATCGGTCCCGCTCCGCTTAAGGACGGAATGAGCTGCGCCGCCTATGAATTGAACCAGGCCTATCCGTTCAGGATGCAGGGCAGGAAGCCGATGAAGCTTACCTTCTTGCAGTCGGAAAATGTTCCCGCGCTCTTCGTGAAGACTGGCGAGGGAGAGATGAACCGCGTGCACGCCGACAAGCAATACAAGGCGGATGCGGATGTCTATCTCTATACAGCGGACGGAGAGCTTGACTATGCCAGTGTTGATGTCAACCAGGATTCAGACAGCAAGAGTTCTAATAACCAGAACCCTGACAGCAAGAAATCAGGCGACCGTATCAGCGGCCGCGGCAATTCCACCTGGAAGCTGGACAAGAAACCCTACAACCTGCGTCTGAATAAGAAGGCGGAGCTGCTTGGCATGCGGCCTGCCAAGAAATGGTCGCTTCTGGCCAATGCCTATGACGAGACGAATCTGAGAAATAAGATCATTCTTGATTTTGCCCGGGAGATCGCACCCTATGAGGGCTTTGCGCCGGAATGCGAATTTGTGGATGTTTATGCAAACGGCGAATATCTGGGTCTGTACCTGATGTGCAGAAGCGTAGATGACGTGACAAAGGACTTCCTGGACAAAGACTCCGAGGATGCCTATGAGATCGAGCTGTCCATGGCTGTCAAAGTCGACGAGGACGAGACTGCCGTGCCAGTGAATGAGGCTATGGCGGCAGAGATCAGCGTTCCTTCGCCCTGCAGCGAGGAGCAGCTGGAGCAGCTGACGGCGCTCGTGGAGGACTGGAACAGCTGGATCAGCTCGGATGAACAGGAACCGGACGGTGGAACGGGGGCTGAAGGGTCAGCGGAAGCTGCCGGATTGAAGCCGGATTTTGACTCGCTGGCGAAAAAGCTTCTGATCGAGATTGTGTTTGAAAATTACGACGGAGCGAACGCCAGCCAGTACTTCTGGGGCAGTCTGAAGGACAGGACGGTTTATGCCGGACCTTGCTGGGACTATGACCTTTCGATGGGCATCTATTACATCAACTGGAGCACCCCGCATGCGATGATGGCGTTCAAGGACTGGAATCTCGGGCAGGACATTTCCTGGTATCATGGGTTGTGGCAGAAGAAAGCGATCCGGGAACGTGCGCTGGAGATTTACGAGAATGAATTCCGCAGCCGGCTGTCTGGGCTGATTGATGAGCGCATTCCCGCGGAGGCGGAGGCCATTGCGTCGGCGGGAGAGCTGGACCGCGCGAGATGGGCAGGGACCTACACGAAGTACGAGAGCGCAGAGCAGGCTGTGGATGAGATGACGGCCTTTCTGCAGGAGCGCGTACGCTTCCTGGATTCCCTGTGGCTTGATCAGGATGAGTACCATGTGATTACGATGAAGCTTCCGAACACCAGAATGCTTCACATCTACGCGCTGGATGGCGAGGCTTGTGAGGAGATTCCGCTGCCCTGCGAGGTGAGCCTGGAGGGGGAAGGAATGGAAGATGCCACGACCTGGTACGTGGAAGGCACCGACGAAGTTTTTGATCCCGAGACGGTGATAGAGGAAGATCTTGTGTTGTATGCTAAATATCCGGAGGAGTAGGGCGAAGGCTTCACGGCCCTAAAGATCGTGCTTCTGCCGCCGCTTCTCAGCCTACTTATAAATCATTCTGATTCCGAGATCTCGGAATTTTTGCAAGCTCTTCCTCACTGATGCCAAGCTCTTTCATGACATCATTCAGAGGAGTGGCAGGCTCATCGTTTCTAGCAAGCCTTTCAGCTGCTTTCAGAAGAAGAATGTAATTCTCTTCAATCTCGCTTAATCTGGAAAACTCCTCAGGAGAAAGAATGATTGCCTCGGGTTGATTGTTCTTCAGAACGACCAGCTGCCTCTCGGTGCGAAGTCTGTCAAAAATGCGAGATGCCTGACCGCGGTTGAATTGCGTGATCGGAACAAGACTGTTTAATAAATCTGCAGCAAAAGCCATTTTGCACACCTCCATAGGGAACAGGGTATCCAACAGTATTTCCGTACTGTGTCCTTCATATAGATTATATCGGACAAATGATTAAGATACAAGAATAGTAATCATTAAATAACGATAAAAACAGCGACAAATAATAAGCATTAATGTAATCCGCTAGTACTATGTTCTTTCCATTCAATTGGAATAGCTATAGAAAGATTTCGTGGTATAATCACTCAGGAGCAGAAAACAACTTAAAAATCCTGAAATTCCCATCGGAGAAACCCTATGCCCGGAATCGGAACCATCATCAATACAGCGGCGATCCTCGCAGGCGGCCTGCTCGGTGACATGTTGGGAAAGCTTC
>JAFTFP010000154.1 GCA_017449485.1 Lachnospiraceae bacterium | reverse complement strand
TAGGTAAAGAGGACGGCATTTTCAATTTTCTCCCAGGCTTCATCGGCCTGCTGATCGGTTTCGGCCGGGTAGAGGGCCAGTACGCGCTCCGCGTACGGGGACTAGAAGATATTCCGCACCTTTTCTTCGTAATTCTTCAGATCTGCCTTGCTGAACATAATACACGGCGCAGCTTCATTGCGGTTGAAGCCCTGAAGCTGTGCGGATTCATTGTGAATACCCTTTGCATAGGACTCATAAGGCGTTTCAGTGAGCACATAGCCGTCGACCGTGATGTGATGATGCCGCTGCATTTCGTCGGCAATCTGCTCAGCCGGCAGAGCGCGGAGCTCTTCAATGGTGCTGACACCGTACCGCGAATAGGTCTCCTTGGCGGCTGCCAGCGCATCCTCATAGGAACGGAAGGAATGAGCGGGGACTGGTGCTGTCACGGTGGAGCTCTCGCCGACAACGCGGTTGAACAGTCCCTTGGCCAGTGGAGAAGTGCAAAGTGCTGAGATGCAGGCCGAGCCTGCAGATTCACCTGCCAGTGTCACATTGGCAGGATCCCCGCCGAAGGCTTCAATATTGTCCTGCACCCACTGCAGCGCCAGAATCTGATCCAGCAGTCCATAGTTGCCGGTGGTGCCGTTCGGGGACTCCGCCGCCAGTGCTTCGTCCGCGAAGAAGCCGAAGATGCCCAGACGATAGCCCATGTTGACAACAACGACGCCCTCCCTGGCCAGGCCTTCTCCGCGGTAATCCTGATACCAGGGCTGGCCGGTCTGAAGCGATCCGCCATGAACATAGACCAGCACAGGAAGTCCGGATACATCACCCTGGGGTTTCCAGATATTCAGATACAGAGAATCCTCACTCGCGGGCTCGATATAGTTGTCGGACAGGGAAATCTTATAGTCGTGATAACCGATGATCTGGGTGAGGGAACTCATGATCGGATGGTTCTGCGTCTGCATGGACATGGGAGCAAAATGATCCGCAGCGAGCACGCCGTCCCAGGGCTCTGCGGGAACCGGCTCTTTCCAGCGCAGCTCTCCTACAGGCGGTTTGGCATAAGGAATGCCGGCGTAGACTTCGACCTTTCCGTCTTTTGTCAGAATGCCGGTCACATCGCCCAGCCTGGTATGAAGGACATCGGTCACGCCGCCGTTCTTCCCGATGACAGCCGGCACCGCCTTCACAGGCGGCCTGGAGATGAGAAGGATGCAGGCACAAACTGCGATCAGTGCCAGCCAGGAAAGAAGCCGGATCGAGAGCGGTTTATCAGCCCAGATTCGGGTTCGCAGAAAAACAAAGGCCGCGATGGCAGCAATGGCCAGAATCCAGCCCGGCAGAGTGTGTCTGCCAAGCTCCAGAACAGCGAACAGAAGCAGAACAAAGAGAATAAGAAGTATGATGGCCAGCGGCCGCAGCCCGGCGCGAATCGGTTGAGTTTGAGGCATGGAAATCTCCTTTGATTGGGGCAGACTCTGTGAGCGTCTGCGTTATTTTGCGCACAATGAAAATTATAGCTATTTCGGAAATAATATTCCATTCCTATCTGCCGGGGAATTCAGTAAAATATGGAGAAGCAGACCGAAGATTTCTCATCTCTACAGAAGGGCAGAAGCAGATGCAGGCACAGACATCCGGCAGTAAGACAGAACTGTTTGAGACCATGCCCGTACCGCGGGCGCTGCTGATCATGGCGATTCCGACGATCATCAGCCAGCTGATCACACTGATCTATAACATCGCGGACACGTGGTTCATCGGGCGCGCGGGCAACCCCTATATGGTAGCCGCTTCTTCCTTGGTGCTCACGGTCTTCCTGATGGCTGGTGCGCTCGCCAATCTGTTCGGCGTGGGCGGAGGTACGCTTGTCGTACGGCTTCTTGGGGCAAAAGTTGGCGAAGAGGCACAAAAGGCTGCCTCCCTGACAGTGACGATGGCCTTTTTTGCCTCCATCGTGTTTTCCTGCCTGTGCCTGATTTTCATGAATCCGCTGCTGCTCGCACTGGGCGCCAGTGACAATACCATCGGCTATGCCAGGCAGTATCTGATCTTTGTGGTGGTCATCGGCGGCGTGGCCAATGTCGTTTCCGGTGCGATGTCCTTTCTGCTGCGCAACGCCGGTTATTCCAGAGAGGCTGCATTCGGTCTGAGTATGGGCGGCCTGCTCAATATCGCACTGGATCCGCTGTTCATGTTTGTGATCCTGCCGGACGGATATCAGGTCATGGGTGCCGGCATCGCGACGATGATTTCCAATTACATCTCGCTGATCTATTTTAGTCTGACCTTCCGGCGGGTGCGGAATGAATCCGTACTGGACCTTCCGCGCAGGATCGAGCACCTGCGTCCGGAGTCTCTGAAAAACATCTTCGCCATCGGTGTTCCTGCCGCATTTTCAGTGTTTCTGTATGATTTGACCAATATAGTCATTAACCGTCTGACGGCTTCCCACGGGGATCTGGAGCTGGCAGGAATGGGTATTGTGCTGAAGGTGGAGCGGCTTCCGCTGAACGTGGGCATCGGCATCTGCCTCGCCATGATTCCGCTGGTGGGTTACAACTATGCGTCCGGTAACCTGAAGCGGATGAACGCGTTCTTTACCGCGGCGCGGGTCGCGGGCCTTGCTTTCGGAGCGGTCAGTGTGATTCTGTATCGGGTCTTTGCCGGACAGATTATCGGGGCGTTTATCAACGAGCCGGAGACGGTGCGGTTGGGTACAGAGTTCTTAAGGGCCCGATGCTTTGCGACGCCCTTCATGTTCCTGAGCTTCAACATGGTCAACTACATGCAGGCGGTCAACCGGGGACAGGTTTCCTTCTGGCTGGCCGTGATCCGGCAGCTTTTCCTGAATATCCCGATTCTGTTCCTGATGGATTCGCTGTTCGGCATGACCGGAATCATCTGGACCCAGCTGACGGCGGATATTCTCAACGTCATCATTTCCTACATCATCTACGGCCGGGTCAGCAGACAGATCCGGGAAGAGAAGAATTAGCTGTGTGCCAGAATATACTTCTTCAGCTCCTCGTAGACTTTCTCTTCACTGGGCGGGCAGCCCATCACACAGAAATCATAGTTCTTCGTGCACTTGCCGACACCCAGCGCGCCGGTGCGGTTCTGATGTCCCTGGCCGATGGCAATCCGCTCCTTCAGCTGACTGAGCAGGCCTTCTTCATCCAGCCGGCATAGCGCAGGGATCAGGCTCGCGTAGCAGGCACTGCAGGAATCGACTTCATCCACTGCGTAGGCGACGGAGAGAACTTTGTGTTCATGGGGCAGCTCCTCATCCTCATCGGAACCGATCCGGATGATTTCGGCGCTGTCCAGATCCGTGGTGCCCACGCCGAGCTCTTCGGCGATACGGATATAAGGCACATCGTCCGGCGTGTAGTGCATGAGATAGCAGACGTAGGAATCGGTCAGCACCGGGTCCAGCGCCGCCATGATGCAGTTCTTGACGACAGGATTGCCGCCTTCCTCAAAATCCAGATCGCCGCAGATGTGGTCAACAACGATGAAATCGGGCAGGACAACCGTGGCGAGATGCCCGATCGGCTTATGCAGTCCCATCTGATGGAAGTGCCGCTTTTCACTGTTGGGCAGCAGGCCCTTCATGTTCTTCAGGGCGCAGGTGATGCGGGTCTGGCAGTGGCCTTTGAGCACCGGCACATTGATCAGATAATCGATCCGGTCCACCACATCCACGACCTTCAGCGTCATGCCGGCCGCGTCCACATCGTGGCTCTTTTCCTTCTGGCAGTCCACAAAAGGCACCTGGTAGTTCTCACAGAGGCTGCGGTAGCCGCAGTATTCGTAGGCATCGGAAGTGCGGTCGCCGACCCAGGAGCCCTCCGCAATCAGCAGGTTGTCAAAACCATGCTCGCGCAGATATTCGATGATGCCCGCGACGATTTCAGGATGCGTCGTCGCGCCGAAGTCTGCAGGAGTAGCGCAGACCAGATTGGGCTTGATGCCGATACAGACCTGCTTCGAGCCGCATTTTGCCAGAATGCAATCCTCCAGCCCGGTCTGTTCCAGCAGATTTTTCGTCATATCCTTAAAGGCAGTGCCGTAGATTTTCCAGATCTGATTCTGAGTGATCATATTCTTCCTCTCAAAAATATTGATAATAAAACGCCTGATGGGCACAAGTGCGTGCCGCGGTGGGTGATTACGCGCTGCGTGCACTGCGATAATAAATAGTATATCACAGATTCAGATGCGCACAATGAAATGCGCGGGGCAGACAAACAGATGGACGCCCTTGCGGGCGCCCACCTTTTAAGTAAAAGAGATTGGAAGAAAAAGTTCGTCAGACAATCATGTAACCTCTGATCAGCTGAACCAGGCTGTCGTAGCCGCCCAGGAACTGATTCATGGTTGCTTTGAATGCACCGTAGTGCTGGAACTCCTCGGGCTTCATGCCATCCGGCAGATAAGCCTTGCGGAACTCTTCGATCTCCATGAGCAGGTCAAGATACCGCTGATCCACCGGTGTATCCATGTTGTTCTTGATCTCCACCGGCGCGTTGTTGAACTTGCGCTGCCAGTCATGAGTGATGGTCAGCACGATGTCGCCGCCGATGAACTGCTCAAAGTGGTTCAGGCATCTGTAAGCCGCGACAAGAAGCTTGGTGCGGTAGCCCTTCTCCTTATAGATCTTGTAAGCGTTCTTGACAACTGCGACACCAGCCAGATCCAGCGCTTCGCTCGGGATGCTGATGTCCGTGCCCTTGATGTAGTTCTTCAGATAGTCGTCGGTTCTGCCGGCCATGATGGTGCACACGGGATGCATCCAGGAGGTATCCAGTCCCTCAGCCTCGCGTCTCTTTAAGCCCCGCTCAACGGCTTCGCCGACGGCGACAGCCTGTGCGCAGGTGAAGGAGACCGTTGCGTTGATGGAAACGCCGCGATAGGTCAGCTCTTCAAAAGCTTCGATACCGGCTTTGCTGGCAGGCGCTTTGATCTGAGAGTTGGGAACCAGCGCAGCGAGCTGCTCGGCGTGCTGGATGATGAGATCCCTGTTCTGATAATACTTGGAGTTGGTCTGGAAGGAGATACGTCCTCTCTGACCATGGGACTCCTCGTAGATCGGAAGCAGGAGCTTGGAAGCCTTGGTGCCCAGTGCTTCGATCATCCACCAGGCGACCTGATCCTCTGTGCAGTCCGGATGATCGGCGATCATCTGTTTGATGGTATCTTCCCATTCAGGAAGCTCTTTCTTCAGGACGTTTCCGACAATGACCGGATTGGTGGTTGCGCCGGTTGCGCCGTGCGTTGCGATCGAGTCGCTCAGCTCTCTGCAGCTGCAGGAGTCGTTCCAGATCTCCATCTGCGGAAATGCTGTAACAGCATCTTTTAACTTAGACATAGTTGTAACCCCTTTCCCTATGATCGATTACTGCTCGGTGCTGCCTTCCCAAGTGCGAACTTCTCTCTTCGCAGCTTCCTCATCGAACCAGTGCGTTGTGACGGTCTTAGCTCTTGTGAAGAAGCGGATGCCGTCCTTGCCCAGAACGTGCAGATCGCCGAAGAAGGAATCCTTGTTGCCCGAGAACGGATAGTAAGCGCTCGGAACCGGAATACCGACATTGACGCCGACCATACCGCCGTCTGTATCCATGACGAACTTTCTTGAATAGTAGCCGCTGCTGGTGAAAATGCAGGAGCCGTTTGCAAACGGATTCGCGTTCATGACAGCGATGCCCTCGTCATAGTCCTTTACGCGCTTGATGCAGGTGACAGGTCCGAAGATCTCACGATTGCCGACGGTCATTTCAGGTGTGACATGATCCAGGATGGTCGGGCCTACGAAGAAGCCGTTCTCATAGCCGGGAACCTTGATGTCTCTGCCGTCGAGCACAAGCTCTGCGCCCTCATCGATACCCTTCTGGATCCAGTCGCAGATCTTCTTCTTGTGTCCAGCAGAGGAAACCGGTCCGAGCTTGGTCTCTTCCTTGTAAGCACAGTCGATCTTCAGCGCCATGGCCTTTTCCTTGAGCAGGGCAACGAACTTGTCTGCGATGGACTCCTGAACGACAACTACCGGCAGAGCCATGCAGCGCATGCCTGCGCAGCCGTATGTGGAGTTGATGACAGCGTTGACAGTTGCCTCCAGGTTGCAGTCCTCCAGAACCAGTGCGTGGTTCTTAGCTTCACACTGTGCCTGAACACGCTTGCCGTGTGCAGCTGCGACAGAGTAGATGTGTTTGCCGACATCGGTGGTTCCGACGAAGGTAACTGCCTTAACCCGGGGATCGGTCATGAAGATCTCGGCCTTAGTGCGGTCTGTGGTAACCAGGTTTACGACACCCTTCGGGAAGCCGCCCTCTTCATAGAAGAGCTCCAGCATCCGCATGGAAGTCAGCGGGGTCTGGCTGTTGGCCTTGAGAACGACGGTGTTGCCGCAGACGATTGCCAGCGGAACCATCCAGCCCCACGGGATCATAGCCGGGAAATTCATCGGAACAATACCTGCGCAGACACCCAGCGGTACGCGGTAGGTAGTGGTGTCATAGCCGGTAGTTACCTGCAGCGCGCCGTCGCCTTCGATCAGCATCGGAGCAGCACAGGCTTCCTCAGTGGGCTCGATAGCCTTCTGAACATCGCCTCTTGCCTCGTTCAGAGTCTTGCCGAGTTCCTTTGCGCAGAGGATGGACAGCTCTTCCTTGTGGGCATAAAGGATGTCGCGCCACTTGAACAGATACTGAACTCTCTTAGCCATGGACATACGAGACCATGCCGGGAAGGCAGCGTCTGCTGCAGCGATGGCTGCTTCGCATTCCTCTGCGGTGCAGCAGGGGACCTCTGCGATCACTTCGCCGGTGCTGGAATCTGTGACGGCCATGTACTTGTCGGTCTTGGACTCGAGCCACTCACCGCCCACACAATACTTCATTCTTTTTACTTCGCTCACTTTTACTTCCCTCCTGATACATTACATGAGTTGTATATCCTGCGCCTTGCGGCGCTGTTTCACATGGGTCAAAATCCGGCTGCGGGGCAGGGCACTTCAGACCCGAGCCACCATCTCGCCGTATTTTTCCTTCTCCTGGCGGATGAATTCCCGCACCTCTTCGGTGCTCGGAAGATCGTCGGAGCAGTTGTTGCTCCGGACCATCATGGATGCTTCTGCAGATCCGAACTCCAGGCAGTCCATCATGTCCCAGCCGCTGAACAGGCCGTAAAGGAAAGCGGCACTGTAACCGTCGCCGCCGCCGAACCCTTTTCTGGCGCTGACGGGGAAGGGCTTGATGGAGAATTTCTGACGATCCTTCGTGTAAGCGGTCGAACCCTTCATGCCATGCTTGATCACGACGACGCTGGCGTTGTGATTCATCCAGAACTCGGAACTCTCTTCATCGGTCATGCCGGGCTGAATCAGCTTCTCTGTCAGATCGAATTCTTCGCGGGAGCCGAGGATGATATCAGCCTCCTTGGCAACGGAGAAGTAGTAGATAGAGATTTCATCATCGTTCTTCCAGTTGTAGGCTCTGTAGTCGATGTCAAAAATGACTTTCGTGCCGTTTTTCTTCGCCAGCATGACAGCTTTGAGTGCGGCCTCCCGGGACGGGCTCTCGGAGAGGGCGGTTCCGGAGATAAGAAGTGCTTTGGCCTGACGGATATAATCTTCGTCGATATCGTCAACGCTCAGCTGCAGATCAGCGGCCATGTTGCGGTACATCAGCAGGCTGCTTTCGCTGGAAGAGAGCATTTCCGTGAAGGTCAGCCCGATCTTCTCGCCATGTTTTGCCCGCGTAATATGCGAAGTGTCGATGCCTTTATCATTGAAATAGTCGATGACGAAGTCGCCGAACTGATCATCGGAGACAGTGGCAAAGAAGCCGGCGCGCATGCCGTGCTTCGTGACGCCGCATGCCGTATTGGCAGGGGAGCCGCCGACATATTTCTCATAGTAGTGAACATTCTTCAGAGGCTTGAATTCCTCGCGGACCTCATCGCTGTAAGCGGGGTTGAAATCGATCGTAATCCGGCCCAGGAAGATGATGTCGTATTTTCTGTTCTGATCCAGGTCAAGATAATTCACAGGACACCTCCTGAAAGTCTGCTTAGTCTAAGTTCAAGATAAATGCTTTTCCGGATCGGGATGCCGGAAGACATCGATGCAGTGCAATGTGCTGGCACAGACAGCCTCCGTGATCCGTTCGTTTAATCCGTAGAAGGTATGCTCGCCGTCCTCCAGCAGATAGCGCTGTGAGGCCTGCACCATGGCATCCAGATTGGCTGTTGCGATGTTGATCTTACGCATGCCCAGACGGATGCATTTCCTGAAGTCCTCGTCTGAGATGCCCGAACCGCCGTGCAGAACAAGGGGCTGTGCGACAGCTTCGTGAATCTGCTGGAGTCTGTCAAAATACAGATGCGGCTTTCCTTTGTAGTGACCGTGTGCATTGCCGATCGCCGGTGCGATTGCATCCACATCGACGCGCTGTGAGAATTCCCGGATCTGCTCCACATCCGTGCAGATGATGGATTCATCCTGATCCGTTGCCTCACGGCCTCCGATGGTTCCCAGTTCTGCTTCTACCGAGGCGCCGCAGGCTCTGGCGAGTCTGGCTGCTTCGTTGGTGAGGCGGATATTTTCTTCCAGGTCATAGCGCGACCCGTCGAACATGACAGATGTAAAGCCATAGGAGAGAGCACGCTTCACCATATCCAGTGTCAGGCCGTGATCCAGGTGCACACAGATTTTCACGTTTGCGCAGCGGGCTGCTTCGACCAGCATGGGGCCGATCAGATGAAGCGGGGAGTGAGCCATCCGTCCTTCTGCGATCATCAGGATCACCGGCGTATTGCTTTCCTGCGCTGCCCGCACGATACCGGCAGCGATCTCAAGATTCGGTGCGGTAAATGCACCGACGGCGTTCTGATTCAGTTCTGCTTCTGCAAGAAGCTCCTGCATGGTTGCCAGCATGGCTCGTTCCTTTTTTCTAAGTTAAATTGTATTTTTAGAAATCTGCTTCATCCGGATGGTTTACTAAGTGTGTCTTCTGATGAAACAGAGAGCAATTCTTGGTTACATTGAGAATAATACACCCAAAATATAACCAATGCAAGACCCAAAATGAAACTGTTTTCATAATCAAAAGATAACCACAATGTGCTCAAAAAAATCATCAGAGTTGTTGCATTCTACCGAAAAATTTACTATTATAGTAAAGGCGCATCCATTTGAAAATGTATGATCCAGCAGAACCAGACTGCAGAGTCAGAGGAACCGAGCTCATGAAATCAGAACGGATACAGCAGATCGAGCAGTACATCTTCTCCCATGAGATTGTCACGATGCAGGAGCTTCTCGACACGTTTGGAATTTCCATGAATACGCTGCGGCGTGATCTGAATGAACTTTCAGCGCGGGGCAGCATTGAGAAAGTGTACGGAGGAGCGAGAAGAAAAGAGGCTGAGCCCCAGAGAGTGGATCAGCTGGTCTCTTATTCAGAAAGAAATGTCAGGAATCCGGAACAGAAGGATCTGATTGCGGGACTGGCAGCTTCCTTTGTGGAAGAAGATGATACCATTTTTATTGACACTGGCACATCAACCGTGCCGATGCTCAGACACCTTAAGTCCTTTCAACACCTGACCATCATCACCAACAGTATCTATGTGCTTCACTCCGCACTGGAGTATCCGCAGTTTACCATCATCGGACTTCCGGGACGCATGAAGCATAAGACGGCTTCCTTGGTGGGAGAGCAGTGCGTGGAGATGCTGGAGCGATACAATATCAGCCGCGCCTTTATGGCCTGCACAGCATTCTCGCTGGACACAGGTGCGACCAATACAACCATTGAGGAATTTGATATCAAGAAGAAAGTACTCGAGCGAAGCCGGGAGAATTATCTGCTTGTGGATGCGAGTAAGTTCGGCAAGACTTCTCTGCTGACCTTCGGCAGGCCGGAGGATTTCAACTGCATCCTCACGGATTCGGATCCCGGAGAGGAATATGTACAATATTTCAGACGAAAAGGAATCCGGCTCGTACTGCCGGAGCCTGCGCTGGATTGATAGTGCTGTGTCAAGTTTTCTTTATAAGGAAGGGGGCAAAATATGAAAGACTCAATTCACAAATATTTCCAGGTAGGAACGATCCGTTGGATGTCATTCCCCAGGCTCGATGCAGTAGAGGCGGTCAGAAGGATTGCGGCAGATGATTATTTTGACGCTATCGAGGTACGTCACTGCGTGACCGAAGAGGAGCGGGAAGCTACGAAGAAGATTCTGGCGCAGTCTCATTTAAAGGTCTGCTTCGGTGCACAGCCGAGCCTGCTCGGTCCGAAGCTGAACCCGAATGACCTCAATGAGGAGGGACGGCTGAAGGCGGAACAGACCCTGATCGAGTGCCTGGACGAAGCTGAGTATCTTGGCGCACAGGGCATTGCCTTCCTTGCCGGCAAGTGGCAGGAGGATAAACGGGAAGAAGCCTATCAGCAACTGCTGAAGACCACTGTCAATGTCTGCAGAGCAGCGGCCGCGAAGAATATGAATGTGGAACTGGAAGTGTTTGACTATGATGTTGATAAGGCCGCACTGATCGGCCCCGCACCTCTTGCAGCCCGCTTCGCAGCGGATGTGCGGCTCACCTGCCCGAACTTCGGCCTGCTGGTAGATCTGTCTCATTTCCCGATCTGCCATGAAACCGCAAAGGATGTGGTGCGTACCTGCAGACCGTATATTACACACCTTCATTTCGGCAACGCGGTGGCGGATCCTTCCGCGGAAGGCTATGGCGATCTGCATCAGCGGTTCGGCTATCCCGGCAGCGCCAATGATATCCCGGAGCTGCTGGATTATCTGGAAGTTCTGAAGGCAGAGGGTTTCTTCAATGCGAAGAACCCGATGGTGCTTTCAATGGAAGTCTCGCCCACCAAGGATGAGGATGAGGAGATTGTCCTTGCCAATACCAAGCGGTGCCTGAACCGCGCGTGGGCCCTGCTGGAGGACTGAAGAGGAAAAGGAGCGGCAAGATGAAAATAGTAGTATTGGACGGATTTACAGAGAACCCGGGCGATCTGTCCTGGGATGCTTTTAAGGAATTCGGAGAAGTGACGGTCTATGACCGAACCTCCTATTCGGAATCAGACCTGATTGCAGAGCGGATCGGGGATGCAGAGATCGCAGTGATCAACAAGACACCGATGAGCAGAAAGACCATGGATGCCTGCCCGAACCTGAAGATGATTGCAGTGCTTGCGACGGGCTTCAACGTAGTTGACTGTGACAGCGCGAAGGAAAAAGGAATCCTGGTAGCCAATGTGCCGGCTTATGGAACCCAGATCGTCGCGCAGTATGCCGTAGGCCTGCTTCTGGAAATCTGCGCACATTATGCGCATCACAGCGATGCCGTTCACGAGGGCAGATGGCAGAACAATGTCGACTGGTGCTTCTGGGATTATCCGATGATCGAGCTGGCCGGCAAGACAGCCGGTATTATCGGACTGGGCCGGATCGGCCAGGCGAGTGCGCGGATTCTGAAGGCGATGGGTATGCGTGTTCTCGCTGTCAATCCGCATGAGAGCGAGGCGGGCAGAGAAGTCGCCGAATACATAGATCTGGATACGCTGCTTGCTGAGTCGGACGTGATTTTCCTGCATTGTCCGCAGACGCCTTCGACGGCTGGTATAATCTGCCGTGAGAATATCGCTAAAATGAAGAAAGGCGTGATTCTGATCAACAACAGCCGCGGCGGACTGATCGTGGAGCAGGATCTGGCGGATGCCCTTGCGTCAGGACAGATCTATGCAGCAGGACTGGATGTCGTCTCAACGGAGCCGATTAAAGCGGACAACCCGCTTCTGAAAGCGCCAAACTGCCTGATTACGCCGCACATTTCCTGGGCGGCGAAGGAGGCCAGACAGCGGATTATGGATATGACAGCAGATAATATCCGCGCCTTTATCGCCGGTAATCCGGTCAACATTGTGAATCGTTGATAGGCAGCAGAGAATAGACAGCGAATAGAAATATATTTATATAAAAAAATAATGGGCTTGTATAAATTATACGATACTACCACCTGGTCGAGAAATGGGGTTCAGGACAGTTTAGTCTTGACAACAAATGGACAGATGGGGTATCGTATAATTAATATATGGGAACGGTTTCATGAAATTGGTTTCATTGCGTTTCCTGGATTACTGGCCCAGAGCATGAGGTGACTATGAGCACAGGAATTTTGGAAATTGCAAGAATCGCCGGAGTTTCTAAGACGACCGTATCGCGCGTCATTAACAAGCAGGCCAATGTGAACGAGGAGACCAGACGCCGCGTCGAAAAAGTAATTGAAGAATACAATTACATTCCCAACGCGCGTGCGCAGGCTTTCTCCAGCCAGAAGACCATGACGATCGGCCTGGCGCTGACAAGCGATGCCGCGGATATTTTTGAGAATCCGTATTTTGCTGATCTGATGAAAGGCGTATTCCAGGAGTCCCGCCGGAATGATTATCATGTGGTCATTACTTATCTGGCACATGGTGACAGTCTGGCCATGGTCAACCGCAAGCTGGTGGACGGTATTCTGGTTCTTACGCCGGGCAGGGACAGCCGGGATGAGCTGAAGGAACTGATTGACACAGAGATTCCGATTGTCTCCACATCCAGAGTAGAAGGTCTGCAGGAGCTTCATTATGTGGCAGTGGATGAATATGATGCCAGCTGCAAGGTGATGGAGCATCTGATTGGCTTCGGTCACAGACGGATCGGTCTGATACTGGGCCCGAAGAAGCTGTACAGCAACAATGCGCGTCTGCGCGGCTATAAAACGGTTCTGAAGAAATACGATATTCCCTTTGACCCGGAGCTGGTCCGGTTCGGCGATACCAGCGCAAACAGCGGTCATGATCAGATGAATGAGCTGCTGAACACCCATCGGGATATGACAGCGGTCTTTGCCTGCAGTGACATGATGGCAATCGGCGCGAAAAGAGCGGTTGAGGAGCACAATCTCCGGATTCCGGCGGATATTTCGCTGGTCAGCTCGGACGGAATTTCTCTTTCCGAGCTGCTGGGGATCGGCCTCACGACAATGAATCAGCCCACTTATGAGAGAGGGCGGCTCGCTACGGAGCATCTGATCCGTATGATCAGAGGCGAAGATGTCGGGGATTCTGTCATGCTTCAGATGGACATTTCCTTCCACGCTTCCACGGAACAGCGGCCTTCTCGGTAATCTGGGCAGCAGCCGGCGCTGCGGATCTATTTCGATGGATCCGGCACGGGCTGCACCGGAGAAGAGGAGGAATACAAATGCTTTCATTATTGATGCCCGAGTATGAGAAGCTTGAGCTGGTGGAGAGAGAAATCCCGGAGTGCGGTCCGGAGGAAGCAGTCGTAAGAATCAAATATGCCGGAATCTGCGGATCCGATATGCATATTATTGCGGGTGAAAACCCGAGAGCCAAAGTGCCGCTGGTTATGGGACATGAGTCCTGCGGCACAGTCTACGCGATCAATTCTGATCGCAGAAGCGATATCAAGGTCGGCGATAAGGTTACCATGCACGCAGTGTACAGCTGCGGTGTATGTGATAACTGCCGGAACGGCCATGAAAACCTGTGCCAGAACGTCCGGATCATGGGCACCAACATGGACGGCTTCTTCCAGGAGTACGTCAAGGTGCGCGCTGATCGTCTGCTGAAATTCAATGATGATGTCGATATGAAAGCCGCGGCGCTCGTCGAGCCGCTGACGATTGCTGTCCATGATGTCAGACGTTCGGGTCTGCAGCTGGGACAGGAAGTTTTCGTATGCGGCGGCGGCACGATCGGCACGTTGATCGCGAAGGTGGCGGAGCTGCAGGGCGGCCATGTACTGGTCTCTGAGGCAGATGACGCGCGCATTGCTCTGTGCAGAAAGAACGGCCTGAACGTTGTGGATGCCAAGTCGCCCGATTTCATGGATCAGTGCCTTGCTTTCACGAATGGCCAGCTGTTTGACAAGGTCTTCGAAGTGACCGGCGTAGAGCCCGGCTTCAAGTCCTGCCTGAACGTCATAAAGCCCGGTGCGACCTTTGTTCAGGTCGGCATGCCTGCAGGCCAGTTCAAAGATTTTGACATCAACAAGATCATCTTCAACGAAATTGATTTCCTCGGTGTAAGAAACTCCAGATCTTTGAGCATGAGCGGCGCTGTCAAGCTCGTGAATATGGGGATCATGAATGATTTCCTCCGGAATATGGTCTCTGAGATCTATCCGAAGGAACAGGCAATTGAAGCCTTCCGCCGTGCAAGAACGGACAAGACCGCACTGAAGGTACTGATCAATTTCGGAGAGTAATTTCCAAACAGATACCTGACAGATATCTGAAGAATTCATTTTGAATACAGGAGAGGGTTACATGAAACCATTAGAAGGTATCAGAGTAGTAGATCTGGGCAGATTTGTCTCTGCGCCGTTCTGCGGCATGCTGCTCGCGGATATGGGCGCGGAAGTCATCAAGGTTGAGCGGCCCGGCAGAGGCGAGGACGCAAGAAGTCTGGGACCGTTTATGAACGGTGAGTCTCTTTACGTGCCGACCTTCAACCGGAATAAGAAGGGTGTCACCATCCAGACACGCAGCGAAGAGGGTATGAAGCTGCTCAAGGATCTGATCCGGGAATCGGACGTGGTGATTGAAAACTACAGACCCGGAACCATCAAGAAGATGGGCATCAGCTACGAGGATCTGAAGGAGATCAATCCCAGGATTATCGTCGCATCCATCTCAGGCTTCGGCCAGACAGGACCTGACGCGCTGCGGCCGGCTTTTGACCCGGTTGCACAGGCAGTGGGCGGCCTGTATGCGATCACTGGAACAGAGGACTCCGGGCCGGTAGCAGCTGGAACGGTTATCTCCGACCTGACCACCGGCCTGTACACAGCCTTTGCGATTCTCGCAGCAATTCTGCAGCGCAATCAGACTGGAAAGGGTCAGTATATTGACATTGCAATGGTCGACTGCATGGTTTCCATGCTGCACACCTATGTCGCGAACTACTCAGCAAACGGCGTGATCCCTGCCCGCCACGGCAACACGGATCCGCTCTCAGTTCCGGCGGACTGCTATAAGACAGGAGATGGCGGCTACGTGGTCATGCATGCCGGCGAGGACAAGTCCTATGAGCTGCTCAAGAAGCTGATCGGCAATCCGGCTATGGATGACCCGAAGTTCGACACGCACCAGGGCCGTGTGGATTACCGCGACGAAGTGGAAGGCTATGTGCGCGAGTGGTTCCTGACCAAGACGGCAGCGGAGGCGGAGAAAGAGCTGGTGGAAGCCGGCATCATCACAGCTCCCGTCAATGATATGGCCGGTATTTTTGCTTCGGAGCAGATCCGGTTCCGCGGCGATCTGGTAGATCTGGAAGTGCCTGGTGCAGGCACCTGCACCTTCCAGGGAAGCCCGCTGCACATGTCTGAGTCGCCGGTTACCTATACCCGCGCCCCGAAGATCGGCGAGCACAATGAAGAGATTCTCGCACAGGTGCTCGGCAAGACCGCGGAGGAAATCGCTGCTTACAAGGAGCAGGGGACAATTTGATGCACGCCTTCGAAGAAGGCGCGCATGAAAGGAGCAGAAAATGGATTTTGTGACTTTTGAAATCAGAGAGCATATCGGAATCGTGACGTTTTCGCGCCCGCCGATTAATGCAGTCAATATGCAGGCGAACGAGGAACTTACGCAGATTTTCGAAGAGATCAACACCATGGATGATGTCTGGTGCGTCATCCTGCGGGCAGAGGGCAAGGGCTTCATGTCCGGCAGCGATGTGGACGACTTCGGTGCCTTTGACGACGACGGCCTGAGCCGCTACGAGGATGCAGACGTCCGCGGCATTCTTGCAGTTTACAACTGCCGTGTACCGGTCATCTGCCAGGTTCAGGGCTATGTCATGGGTCACGGGACGACACTGGCTGCGGCGAGCGACATCATTGTCGCCGCAGATGACGCGTATTTCTCCCTGCC
>JAFTFP010000153.1 GCA_017449485.1 Lachnospiraceae bacterium | reverse complement strand
CCCTCGATCACATAATCGTGGCAGGGCGCCGTCATGGCATTGTACAGACCCGTCGGCTTCCAGTTGACAAAATCCGTCTCCGGGCAGGGCTGCATCCTGGCGCCAGTCCGGAAGATCCATTCGCCGTCCAGCCGGATGCGCGCCGGATCCTCCTCCGGTGTGACACAGTCCGCCGCGAACAGGCAGTAATGCTTGTCCGGCGTAAATCGGCCCGCGCCGTTTTCCACCACGACGCGGACGGTTATACAGTTTTCTCCTGCGTGAAGCACCTGTGCGGGCACCGCATATTTGCGGGGCGGATACTGGTAATCCGTACGCCCGACTGCCACGCCGTTTACGTAAGTCTCATCCCGGTCCACAATCGTTCCAAGCCAGAGCTTATAGGTTCTGCAGGCCTGCTCCGCTGTCAGCGAAAAGCGTTTCTCGAACCAGATGCTGCCGGTAAAGCCCGCCAGTTCGGTATCGGCAAACATTGCAGGCAGGATCAGAGTACCTGCATACATCCCATCGACTTGCTGTACTGCCTTGCCTGCTTCCGATCCGGCGGCAGGAGACGATGCGCGGGCGGGCATTTCCGGAAGCCCCTGCTCCCAGTGCGCCGTCCGGCCTGGATCCGCCGCCTCTAATGCGTCGTTCCAGGCAGCCGCATTTTGCTCATTCTTGTGTACCTGCCCCGCATAATAATCCGGATCCGCATAGCGGTCCGCCAGCTCCAGCAGCTCATCATACCCTTCCAGCATCTCCCGGCTCATCCAGCTGGAGATCAGGGAGCCGCCCAGGGTCGCGTTGATCAGGCCGACCGGCTCCTGCAGCGTCTCTACCATCTTCTTTCCAAAGAAATAGGCCGTCGCCGAAAAGTCTGCGATGCTCTGGGGACTGACGCTGATCCAGCTTCCGGTCTGCACATCCTCCAGCGGCCCGCTGTAGGCGGTCTGCTCTGTGATCTTAAAAGTCCGGATGGAAGGATTCAGCGCGTGCATTTCTTCCGGATACCGATCCTTCACCCGCGCCATCGGCAGCTCCATATTCGACTGCCCGGTGCAGAAATAGACGTGCCCGAAAGCCACGTTTTGCACAGTGATCTGCTCACAGGCCTTTCCCTCCTCGCCGGCGATGAATTGCAGCGAATGCCCAGGTGCGCCAGCCTCGCCGCACACCCGGTCCGCAGGCATTTTCGGCAGCTTGCAGTCAAAGCGCCCGCTCTCCTTCGCAGTGCAGGCCGCTGCCTGTTCGCCATCCAGGAGAACCCGCACCGCTCTGCCCGGCTCGGTCCAACCCCACAGATGAACCTCGCGGTCCTTCTCAAGCACCATTCCGTCCGATATAAGCCTTGGTAAAGTCAGTTTCATAAGGTTATTCCTTTCCTGAAAGCCCAATCTGCTCCAAATATCATGTTACCATCCTTGAATTGCCTTTTCTCTTCTATTATTGCGGATTTAATGCAATATGTGCGTTGAATATCGGCATAACTGTGAATTGTCAATACAATTCACCACCGGGAGGCTCTCCAAAGGCAAGGGAGGCTCTCCAGAGGCACGAGAAGCTCCTGTCCAAGTTGAATTGACAGCCAATTTGACTGTCGTTTGTCAAATATTGCTATTCTTGTATTATTTTGCGGAATTTGTTCGTGAACATTGCACCAATATTTGAATTGATTTACAATTTTTATTGTACATTATACCTATTATCCAGTTTCTCAAACGTTACAGTCAACCTTAGTTTCAGCACCATTATCAAGCACCTTTGTCCAGCACCTTAGTTACTCGATTGTTGCTTTATCAATTCATTTTCACGCTGCTTTCATTCTTTCAGTATTCTTATGCGGGGGTACCGAATATGAGCAAAACTACTACTGCTGTGCCGGAGAGGAAGCAGAGCTTCGGCAGCTACATCCGGCGGTACTGGCAGCTGTATCTGCTGCTGCTACTGCCGATGGCTTACCTGATCGTCTTTAAATACATACCGATGATCTATGTCCAGATCGCTTTCAAGAAATACAGCATCGTACAGAGCGTCTGGAAAATGCCCTGGGCGAAAAATCACGGTATGCAGTACTTTATTCAGGCCTTCAGCAATCCGGATTTCAGACGGGCACTGCGCAATACCGTCGGCCTGAATCTGCTGGATCTGGTGGTCGGCTTCCCGATTCCGATCATCTTCGCGCTGATCCTGAACGAGCTGGTCTTCACCCGGTTCAAGAAGGTCGTCCAGACCATCACCTACATGCCCCACTTCCTTTCGTGGGTCATCATCTACGGACTGGCGCTGCAGCTGTTCGCACCCAGCACCGGCTTCGTCAACATCCTGATCACCAAGCTGGGCGGCGAGACGGTTCCCTTCCTGAACGATCCCGTTCACTGGATCTGGACCTACATTTTCCTCGGCGTGTGGCAGAGCTTCGGCTGGAATTCCATCGTCTATCTGGCCGCTATCGCCGGCATCAACTCCGAGCTCTATGAAGCCGCCTCCGTGGACGGCGCAGGCCGCTTTTCCAAAATGTGGCACATCACGCTGCCGGGCATCCGCCCGACCATCGTGATCCTGCTGATCATGGCCATCGGTAATATCGTTGGATCCGGTTTTGACCGGCCCTTCGCACTGCAGAACAACCTGGTCATGAATGTCGCGGAAGTGCTTTCGACCTACGTGTACCGATATGGTATTAAAGGTCTTCAGTTCTCTCTGACCACCGCGGTCGGATTGTTCCAGTCGGTTGTCGGCGTCATCTTCCTGCTGGGCGCGAATACGCTCTCCAGAAAGCTTGGCGAGCGCGGACTCTGGTAAGCGGAAAGGAGGGATAAGTGATGAAGGTTAAATCAACTAAAGGCAAAATCGGCGACTGGATCTTCGTTCTCATCTGCGTCCTGATCTCCCTGATCTGCGTCCTTCCGATGCTGAATCTGCTGGCAAGATCCTTATCCGGGACGGATTACCTGATCCGGCACGAAGTCTATCTGTGGCCGAAGGGACTGAACTTCAACGCGTACAGCACGGTTCTCTCCGACCCAAAGTATGTCCGCGCGTTCTTCTACACTGTCGCGCTGACCATTATCAGCACGTTCGTCTCGCTGTTCATGACGACGATCTGCGCCTATCCGCTGATCTTCCCGCAGCTCAAGGGCCGCAGCCTGTTCAACATCCTGATCACCATCACGATGTTCTTCAACGCAGGTACGATCCCGAACTACCTGCTGATTCAGAAACTCGGCATGCTGGACAAGCCGATCGTCCTGATCCTGCCCTACTGCCTGAGCGTCTACAACATGATCATCATGCGGAGCTTCTTCTACGGCATTCCCGATTCACTCCGGGAATCCGCAGAGATTGACGGCGCCAGCTTCCTCAGGATTCTCTGGTCCGTCTACCTTCCGCTTTCCAAACCGGTGCTTGCGACCCTGGCGCTCTTCTACGCCGTCGGCCGCTGGAACGGCTATTCCGACGCGCTGATGTACGTGAAAAAGCCGGAGTACTATCCACTTCAGCTTTTGCTCTATAACGTTCTGAAGAACATCAACAGCGTCGAAGTTGCGACACAGGAAGGCTTCTCCATGCCGGGTCTTTCCGACTCGCTCAAGGCCGCGATCGTCATGTTCTCGACGATTCCGATCCTGTGCATCTATCCGTTCCTGCAGAAGTATTTCATCCACGGTGTCATGGTCGGCGCCGTGAAGGAATAAATCCAATTCACAAGAGAAGGAGGTCAACATGAAGAAAAAGTTATTGTCACTGTTTATGGCAGGCGCAATGGTCACAGCTCTGACTGCCTGCGCAGCGGCTCCTGCTGCTCCGGCCGCAGAAGCACCCGCTGACGGCGGCGAAGCTGCTGTAGAGGCACCCGCTGAGGAGGCGGCTGCACCGGCTGAAGCATCCGAGCTGGTAGACGGCAAGTTTGCCGAAACCAGAGAGATCACAGTCGAGATCTACGACCGCGGCAACGACGGCGGCTCCAATCCGGAAGACAATGATTACACCAGATGGATTCAGGAGCAGATGCTCGAGAAACACAATGTCAAGGTCTCTTTCCAGAAGGTTCCGCGCTGGACCGAGGTCGATGACATCAACAACCTCCTGGCAGGCGGCACAGCTCCGGATGTCTGCGTGACTTACTCCTATCCCACGGTTCAGACCTATGCGGACATGGGCGGCGTCATTGATCTGGCTCCGTATCTGGAGACCTACAAGGCGGATCTGCCGAACCTGTGGAACTGGCTGGGCGAGACCAACCTGTACTGGGACAAGGATCCCGCAACCGGAAATGTCTGGGCAGTAGAAGCTAAGCTCGCCAACATGAACCGCGTCGTCACCTTCATCCGTAAGGACTGGCTGGATCAGCTGGGACTGGAAGAGCCTACAACCAAGGAAGAGTTCCACGAAGTCCTCGTCGCTTTCAAGGACAATGCGGACACCCTGCTGGGCGCAGACGCAGACAAAATCGTCCCTTACTCCGTCAGCTTTGACGTAGGCTGGAGAGCTGCGACGCTGATCGAGTCCTTCATCGATCCCGATATCTCCGACAAAGAGTATTATGTCAACGGCTTTGATGATAGAAAGCTCACCCAGAACGGCACCAAGGAAGCAGTCCGTCTGCTGAACGAGTGGTACAACGAAGGCCTGATGTGGAATGATTTTGCCATCTACGGCAGCGGCGATACCACTGAGGATGACATGATGAAGGCCGGCTATGTTGGTGCCTTCTCGCACAACTGGGACTATCCTTTCCGCAACGGCGAGGATTCCATCAATGCCAACCTGAAGAGACTGGTCGGCGAAGACGCAGCCTTTGTCGCCATCGATCCGTTTGAAGATAAGAACGGCGGACACAACAAGTTCCTGGCCGGCCCGGTCGACCGTAAGGTCTTCTTCCCGAGCACTAATGATGAGCCGCTCGCTTCTCTGCTCTATCTGGATTTCATCTCCGAGCCTGAGACCATCCAGTATCTGCAGATCGGCGAAGAAGGCGTCACGCACGAAGTTACTGAGGACGGCGCCATCTCCATCATCGCAGCTACCGGCGACGCGATCCAGAACTCCGGTATGAACATCGACTACACCATCACCTGCAACGGTCTGCATCTGACCACCGAAGAGCTGACCAACAAGAGCCTGGCTTACACCTATGCAGGCATCGATCCTGAGCAGGTCCTGAAGGCTAACGAAATCGCCAAGACTGACACCCGCATCGGCGTCAACGTCCAGACCGGCAACATCGAAGCTGAAGCCGGCATCGGCGATGTTCTCTCCAGCAAGAGAGATCAGATCTACGATCAGGCTGTAAGTGCAGCACCTGCTGACTTCGACAGCGTATGGGACAGCGGCATCAGCGATTACCTCGCTTCCGGCGGACAGGCAATCATCGATGAGCGCACCGAGAAGTGGGAAGCCACCTACGGCGACACCGACATGCTGCCGTAACCTGAAGGCACTTCAGATTTTGCCAATGCAGATAAGGCAAAATCCGGCTTAACGCACTAAAAGACATCTGTAATCAAATCCCCTTGTGACAGGCTCACAAGGGGATTTCTTTCTGGGTTCTCAATGGAATGCGGCCCAGCACCATGCGGTCGCAGCAAGGAGGCCGAAAGGTTCCTGCATCACAGTATCTCCGCATTCTCCGGCAGAACATACTCTTCTTCCCTGACTCGAAAACGCTCCGAGTGAAGCAGATCTTCCTCCATGAAATCCTCCACATAATCCAGGAACAGCTGTGTGAGGCGCGCGGACTGTTCCTCCCTGGGCCTGACGAGATAGTAGTCGATTTTCTTGACCGGATTGACGATGACCCGGGTCTCCACAAGACTGTTCGGCGTGTAGGTTGTCTGCGGGAAAATGGCAATGCCGACGCCCTGCTCGACAAGCGCCACCGCATCCAGAAAGCTGGCTGTGTCGCACAGGCTCTGCGGCTCTTCACCAATCTCTGCAAACCAGCGCTGAATCGCTTCTACGCGAGAGTGACGGGAAGGAAGGATCAGCGGCTCACCTGCCAGCTTACTCAGCGGGATCTCCCGGCCGTCTGTCTGAGCGAGTGGATGCTCCTTCGGAATGATTGCAATCCATGGTTCGGAGCAGATGTACATGCCGTTCAGATGCTCCATATCATAAGGCGCGGCGATCAGAGCGCAGTCAGCCAGGCCTCTGTTCACACGGTCAATTGCCTCATCACTGCTGCCGTTCCACAGCGAAAAGTGTACCAGAGGATACTCTTCATGGAATCCGGCGATCCACCGCGCTGCAACGTAAGGAGCCCGGCCTTCCACCGTCGCCAGACACAGTCTGCCATGCACCTCTCCGCGCAGTTCTTTAAATTCCTCCAGCGTCCGGTCTGTCAATTCCAGGATCTGCTGTGCTCTTCTGTATAACTGCTGCCCCTCTTCCGTAATCCTCAGGCGCCTCTTGCCCCGGATGAAAAGCTCCACACCCAGCTCCTCCTCCAGCGCCTTAATCTGATTTGACAGAGGCGGCTGCGACATGTTCAGCTTCTCCGCAGCACGCGTCATATTGGCCTCCTGCGCCGTGACGACAAAATAACGCAGCACTCTGATATCCATCGTGTCCGCTCCCTCCCGTTCTTATCATATCTTAAATGTATCATTATGCTATTATTATAGTATTTTACTATTTTAAGATAAAGAGGCATACTCTGGTCAGAAAGAAAAAAACAGAGAAAAAACAAACAAGAAGACCCAACAGATG
>JAFTFP010000152.1 GCA_017449485.1 Lachnospiraceae bacterium | reverse complement strand
TATGGGACTGTCAGGCAGGGAACGAATCTGGCTGCGTCTGCTTTCGGAAGAAACGCTCGGAATGATCGAAGCAATGGTCGGCGAATTCAACGCGGTTTTCTGGATTGAAACGGATAAGGCAAGAAGTTGCCGGATCAATCTGGAGGCGAAGGCAGTGATCGATGCCGGAATCAAGAAGGACCTTCTGTCGGCATCCAGTACGGGTGAGAATTTTTATGCCAGAGGCCTGATGGGACGGATCGCGGATGCGATCGAGGAAGGCATGTACCGGTACGACGAGGCCGCGAAAGTCCAGGATGAGTTCTTCGGCATGAAAATGTCGGACAGACGGGCGGATCGCCCGGACGGCTTCGTAGATATTCCGTATTACTGGTCGCTGGATGAGTATCGCCGGGAGATGGAGAAACAGAAGGAACGCGATGCGGCACTGAACGAAATGATTGACGATCATCTGGAGAAGTCGATTGTTGCTCATATCGCAGATGATGTTACGGTGGGAGTTCGTGACCGGAAGGTCAAGCTGATTATTTCAAAAGAATTTTAAGAGAGGAAGAAAAGATGACAATTAATGAGACAAAGAACGGCGATGAATTGATCATTTCCCTTGAGGGCAGACTGGATACCAGGACTGCTCCGGAGCTGGAAGAGGAGCTCAAGAAAGTTCTTCCTGAAACCAAACAGCTGACCTTTGATTTCGCGGGACTCGAGTACATTTCTTCCGCCGGCCTGCGTGTGCTTCTTTCCGCCCAGAAGGTAATGAGCAAGCAGGGCAGCATGAAGATCGCCCACGCGAACGAGACCATCATGGAGATCTTCGAAGTGACTGGCTTTGTGGACATTCTGACCATCGAGTAAGCCAGAACAGATCGACGCGAACATTGAACATTGAAAAAACCCTCCAGCCAGGATTTCCCCCGGCCGGAGGGTTTCTGCATGTTTACATGAAACAGATCCGGCAGAACAGACTTAAAGATTCTGATCTTCATCAAAGAGGGCGGTAGAAAAATAGCGCTCTCCGGTGTCCGGCAGAATCGTGACGACGGTTTTTCCGGGCCCGAGCTTTTTTGCCAGCTGCAGGGCGGCGGCTACGTTGGTGCCGCCGGAGATTCCGCAGAACAGACCTTCTTCTCTTGCGAGTCGCCGGGCGGTGCGGATGGCTTCCTCATCGGAGACGATGTAGATGTTATCATAAATATCACGATTTAAAATCTTCGGAATGATGCCGTCGCCGATTCCCATCTGGAGATGTGTGCCCACCGTGCCGCCGGCCAGAATGGCCGCATTCTCAGGCTCCACAGCCCAGATCCGGATATCCGGATTTTTCTCTTTCAGGACTTCACCGATGCCGGTCAGGGTGCCGCCGGTTCCGACGCCGCTGCAGAACCCGTGAATGGGTCCGTTCACCTGCTCAAGAATCTCCAGAACCGTACCGTTCTTATGTGCGAGCGTGTTGTTGGGATTGGAGAACTGCTGCGGAACGAAAACCTTCGGATTCTCTTCCTGCATGCGCAGAGCGGTCTGCAGACACTCATCGATACACTTGCCGATATCGCCGTCGTCGTGAATGAGCTTTACCCGCGCGCCGTAATGACGAATGATGAGGCGCCGCTCCTCACTGACGGAATCCGGCATGATAATAATGGTCTTATAGCCGCGGACCGCGCCCACAAGTGCAAGGCCGATCCCCTGATTTCCGCTGGTGGGTTCGACGATGATGGAATCCGGTCCGATCAACCCTTCTTTCTCCGCCTGCTCTAGCATATTCAGAGCAGTGCGGGTCTTAATCGATCCGCCCACATTCAGCGATTCAACTTTTACCAGAACTTCGGCACTGTCCGGTCCCGTCATTCTGTTCAGGCGGACCATCGGCGTGTGACCGACAGCTTCCAGAATATTGTTGTAAATCATGCTTTTCACCTGCACCTCCAGCTTAACTCCCTGCTCACCGTAACAGACATCAGTATATATCCCTCCGGAAGGGAACGCAACAATCCAAATTACAGTACTACGCAGGAATAGATTGCTAAAACACGAGCTTTCGATATTATATTCTTGTTAGGGAGAGATCTGTGATGCTCTTGAGTGCGAGATCACGGATGTATAGAACTGGTGGAAAATCTGCCTGAGCAGAAATAAATTCCAGTCAGTGATTGGAAAATAGTAATGAAAGGATTTCATATGGATAATGAGTTGGTAATACCGCAGGATATGATCTCTGAAATTCGAGATGTTTTGATCACTGCCAGGAGCACTGTTGCTCAGCAGGTCAACAGCGAATTATTATCGGCATATTGGAATATTGGTCGTATTATCGTCGAACATGAGCAAGGAAGTAACGAGCGCGCTGGATATGGTAAGGATACTATGAGGCAGTTGTCCCGGGCTCTTACAAAAGAGTTTGGAAAGGGATTCTCCCTATCCAATGTTTATAATATGAGGCAGTTTTATCTGGACTACCCAATATTCCAGTCAGTGACTGGAAAATTGACATGGACTCATTATTGCGAACTAATGTCGATATCTGATAGAGATCGCCGCAGCTTCTATGAGAAAGAATGTGAGCGCTCCGGGTGGTCGGTCAGAGAGATGAAACGTCAGATTTCAACGTCTCTCTTTGAAAGACTGCTGTTATCCGATGGTAAAGCGAATAAAGAAAAAGTGTATGAATTGGCAGCCAGGGGCCAGGACCTGACAACTCCGGAGGACATTATAAAAGATCCATATGTATTTGAGTTTCTGGGGATTCCGGAGAACAAACCGGTTCTTGAAAGCGATCTTGAAAAGGCTCTGCTCAGGCAGATTGAGGATTTTATGCTGGAACTTGGCAGAGGGTTCATGTTTGTAGGAACACAACAGCGAGTTACGCTGAACAATACACATTATTATGTGGATATGGTCTTCTACAACAAGGAACTGCACGCTTATGTCCTGATCGAACTCAAGACAGTGAAACTGATGCCAGAGGCTGTCGGACAGCTTAACATGTATCTGAACTACTATGCTGCAGAAGTGAATGAGCCGGGAGACAACCCGCCGATCGGGATCATTCTTTGTACCGACAAGGATAATGTAAGTGCAGAGTATGCTTTGGGCGGCCTCTCCAACAACATCTTCACTTCGACCTACACCTATGTGATTCCGGAAAAGGAGAAGCTGATTGCTCAGGTTGAGGCCGTATTGGAAAAGTGGGAAGACAAAAAAGGATAAGCACGCGCAGGGAGGACGGATTATGAATATCACAGTTTATTGCGGATCAACACCCGGAAACCGGGAGATTTATCGGCAGGAAGCGGCAGCACTGGGAAGATGGATCGGAGAGCAGGGACATACGCTGGTGTACGGCGGCTCCAATACAGGCATGATGGGCGCGGTCGCGGATGCAGTTCTGGCTGCGGGCGGACAGGTGATCGGGGTGATTCCGGATGTGGAAATGATCAAAAAGCGCAGGCATCCTGGACTGACAGAAGTGATCTTTACGGACACAGTCTCAGAGCGCCGGAGCAGGATGATCGAACTGGGTGATGCGTTTATCGCTCTGCCGGGCGGCATCGGTACGCTGGACGAGATGACCGAAGTAATCTCACTGTCCCAGCTGGAAATCATCCGGAAGCCGATCATCTTCTTCAACACGGAAGGCTATTACGAACCCATGCGCCAGGTTCTGGAACACATTGTTCAGAATGAGTTTGGAAAGGAGTCGTATTTTGCCCAGGTGATCTTCTCCAATGATCTGAAGGTCATTGAAGAAAAAATAAAAGAAAAATAAAAGAAAAATAAAAGAACGCATCGGATGATGCGTTCCCTCTGCGCCCAGCAGGACTTGAACCTGTACCCTCTCGGACTGGAACCTAAATCCAGCGCGTCTGCCATTCCGCCATGGGCGCGTAAAATGTGACTCAATTATTATAGCCGAACATTCCGCGAATGCAAGAAGCACGCAGAATGTCCGGCTGTTTTTCTGTTGCCGCAGTTTCTCAGATTCTGCCGACGGATGCGCCCTCGTAGACTGAGCCGGGGACCAGGATCTGTTCCTGCTTCACATCCTTCGGATGCTCGATCAGCTGAATCAGGCGCTCTGCCGCGACGCGTCCCATCTGCTCCATGTCCTGGCGATAGGTGGTCAGGCGCGGTGCGATATGGCGGGAGATGCGGATGCCGTCAAAGCCGACGATGGAAATATCATCCGGAACGGAGAGTTTTCTCTGCTGGATGGCGGAATAGCCGCCCAGTGCGGAGAAATCATCCGGATAGAAGATGCAGGTCGGCGGCGTCGGAAGATCCAGCAGCTTGAAGGTGCATTCGCGCGTCGTGGCGGTGCTCCGGTAGGGCGCTTCCATGATGTATTCGTCCGGGATGGACAAGCCCAGTTCCGCCATGGTGCGGTAGAAGCTCATCAGACGATTCTGCGTAACCGCGGAAGTAAGGCCGTGGATATAGGCGATTCTGCGGTGTCCCATTTCATAGACATAGTGCAGCAGATCGTGCATGCCCGAGACGTTGTCGGACACGACGGAAATTTTGCCGTCGAAGGAGTGGTCAATGGTGACGATCGGCAGCTCGCTGCGCACCAGGTCCACGACATCCGGATCATAGAAGTCCACGCAGGCGATGCAGACACCGTCGAATCCGCGGTATCTGGAGTGTGCCAGATAGGAGAGCGTCCGCTCTCTGGAGTGACTGCTGTTGATAAAGGTGATGTCATAGCCGGCGGCCTCCGCTGTGCGGCGGAAGCTGTCCAGAACCGTGGCAAAGAAATCATGCGTCAGACCGCTCTGCGCTTCGTCGGCAAAAAGAACGCCAATATTGAAAGTGCGGTTGGTCTTGAGCGCCTTGGCAGCGGAATTCGGGAAATATCCCATATTGTCGGCTACCTTGCGGATGCGCTCCCGTGTCTCCGGACCAATATCATTGTGTCCGTTGAGAGCTTTGCTGACTGTCGCGACGGAAACACCGCACGCGGCTGCGATATCTTTTAATAAAATCAAACGGACACCTCCTGTGAAACGCCCTTTAGCCTCAAACGTTTTCGAATTTAGTATAACCTGTCTGCCGGCTTTTTTCAAGGATTAGAACATAAAGAAGTAAAAAGCTCAAGATTACGTTGATTTTTGCAATGCCGAAAGATATAATAGACTTAATTTTCAAACGTTTAAGTAAACGTTCAGTTTTTAAATTAAGGGAGGTTACCATGAAGTACGGATTCTTCGATGATGCGAATCAGGAATATGTTATTACAACTCCCAGGACGCCGCTGCCCTGGATCAATTACCTCGGAAACAAGGACTTTTTCAGCCTGATTTCCAACACAGACGGCGGCTATTCTTTCTATAAAGATGCCAAGCTTCTGCGCCTGACACGCTATCGTTACAACAACGTTCCTTACGACAGCAACGGAAAATATTTCTATATTAAAGACGGCGATGTGATCTGGAATCCCGCCTGGCAGCCGACCCGCACGGAGCTGGATGCCTATGAGTGCCGTCACGGCCTGGGCTACTCCCGTTTTACTTCGGCAAAATCCGGCCTGCAGGCAGAGCTGCTGTGCTTTGTACCGCTGAGTGACACCTGTGAAATCCAGAAGATTTCCCTCACGAACAAGAGCGATGCAGTCAAGAACATCAGCCTGTTCTCCTATGTGGAGTGGTGCCTGTGGAATGCATCGGATGACTGCGAGAACTTCCAGCGCAACCTGAGCACCGGCGAGGTTGAGGTTTTCGATTCCACCATTCTGCACAAGACCGAGTACCGCGAGCGCAGAAATATGTTCGCCATCTATACAGTCAATGCACCGATCGACGGATTCGAGACGATCCGCAGCGAGTTCATGGGCACCTACAACGATCCGGGTCACCCGGAGGCAGTGGAAGCCGGCAAGCTGCAGGGCAATCTGGCCAGCGGCTGGTCGCCGATCGCTTCCCATCAGCTGAACATGGAGCTGCAGCCCGGCGAGACCCGCACCTTCGTCTTCGTACTCGGATACATCGAGAATCCGGTCGATGAGAAGTGGGAGCCCGGCACGGCACCGCGCGAAGGCAAGCTCAACAAGGTCTGGGCTTACGAGATGATCGCCCGCTATCAGACTACCGAGCAGGTGGATGCTGCATTCGATGAGCTGAAGGCTTACTGGAAGCAGCTGCTT
>JAFTFP010000151.1 GCA_017449485.1 Lachnospiraceae bacterium | reverse complement strand
TGAACTATTATATTGCCTTCATGGCCCTGCTTTTCATTGCGATCCGGACGCTCATGCTTCAGACAGGATTCAGGAGCATGGTCAGGTGTCTTCTTGCGACGATTCTGGGGGCCGGGCTGGTGATGGGGCTGATGCTGCCGACTGCTTTTTCTGTGATGGGCAGTGCCAAGGACACGACCATTATGGAGGACCCGACACAGGGGGCTTTTGTGGCGCCGTGGCGGATCCTGACGAAGCTCCTGCCGGGCCAGTATGGTCTGAATGACCTTTTCCACGGACTTCCGAACATTTACTGCGGTCTGATACCGGTGTGCCTGCTGGTGGTGTATCTTGTCTCCAGGCGGGCTGCGGGGCGCAGAAAATGGATGAATCTGCTGATGCTGCTGATTCTTTTCGCGTCCTGTTCCATTGATGGACTGAACCGGATCTGGCATGTCGGCATGGAGCCCTCCGGGTATCTGTATCGATATTCTTTTCTGATCAGCTTCATGATCCTGCTGTGCGCGCTGGAGGTGTTGAGCTGGCAGAAAACCATCCGGGCCGGTGCTGTCATGCTTCTGTGTATTCTGCAGCTTGCCGGCCTATTTATGAATACCAGGCAGCTTATGTCTGTGCTGGAACAGACGGAAGTTCCATCCACTGAGACCATTGCTCTGCAGACAAACGCGCGGACACAGCTCTGGAAAACCTTGAAGGAACTGGATCCCGGGATTTACCGGGCCGAGGCCTCTAATCCGTTCTCTGAGAATGACAGCCTGGAATACGGCTATTATGGAATCCGGCACTACAGCTCCATTCAGCAGACGGATGTCCGGAACTTCCTGATCCGGCTGGGCTTTAACGACACTGGGCTCTATACCACCTACTCCCCGCAGAACACCTATGCTGCGGATGCGCTGCTCGGACTCAAATACTGTGTCTATCCGGATCATCTTGAGAAGAACGGCGGCGTCCTGCCCATGGCCTTCGTGATTGATCTTCAGAATGCGCAGGGAGCGGCAGCGGAACAGCAGGCGGAGGAAAGAAGAGAAACCCTGCTGGAGGGGCCGCTTGGAGCCGATACAGACCCGTTCCGCACCGCGCAGATTCTGCTGCTGGAGGCGGCCGGTGAAGCAGAGGAAAAGGACCAGCTTCGTGCCTTTTACAAGCCGGAGATTCTGTCTGCGCAGAATAACCGGTATGAGCTGAAGATCATGAGGACTGGCTATCTCTATCTGTTTATTAAAGGAACGGATGACAATCCGCAGAATATTGTGATTCACGCAGATGGAGCTGAGAAGGGGATTTTCGGCAATAATGCCTGCAGAGAGGTGATCCGGCTGGGACACTACCAGGAGGGAGACAAGGTTGTGATTGAACTGACCAACCTTACAGAACCCTGGCCGGATGACCTGGTCCTTTTCGCTTCAGAAGATACCGCGGCAGTAGACCTTGCGATTCTGCCGGCGCAGCAGCATGAGGCGTCCATGACGATGCAAACATCATCGCATATCAGCATTACAGCGAAGGCGGAAGATATGAAGTATCCGGAACTGGCGCTGCTGATTCCCTATGATGAAAACTGGCAGTGCCGTGTAAACGGGAAAATACAGGAACCGGAACGGTTTCTAGGCGAGTTTATGAAGATACGGCTTCCGGATTCAGAAAAGGAAGCCGCAGTTGATCTGAAATACCGGCCGGCCGGCTTATATGCCGGCAGCATCCTTGCATTGCTCAGCTGGGCCATTCTGGCCGGGCTGATCCTTGGGCAGAGAAAGCGGCCGGGCAGGAAAGTTATCCAAATCGTGGAGGAATCATATGAACAGTGATCCTAAAATTTCCTTAAGCCTTGTGGGACTTCTTGTCACAGCGGTTCTGGTCGTCTTAAAACTGACCGGCATCATCCGCGTCAGTTGGGTGGTGGTCTTTCTTCCAGTGATCATCGCCCTGGTCGTGATCGCGATGCTGTTTCTGTTTCTGCTCGTCGCGCTGTTCTACAAGAAGGATGATGAGTCGTAAAATTCTCAGAGCAGCGCCTCAAGATCCGCGAAGAAGGCCGGATAACTGATGCTGACGCAGTCGGCGTCATCCAGTACGGTGTCGCCTTCCGCAGCCAGTGCTGCCACAGCAAAGCTCATGGCAATCCGATGGTCGGCGCAGGTGTGAATCAGGCCGCCGTGAAAAGCGGGTCCGTCTGAATGCCGTCCTGCGATAATCATGCCGTCCGGTGCAGGATCGGCTTCTACGCCCATTGCGCGCAGATTCTCCGTAACAGAGGCAATGCGGTCAGATTCTTTTACCTTCAGCTCCGCGGCATCGCGGATCACGGTTTCCCCTTCAGCACAGGCTGCCAGAACAGCCAGAATCGGTATTTCATCGATCAGAGCAGGAATAATGCTTCCCTCGATGGTTATGCCATGCAGGCGGCTGCTGTTTACAAGCAGGTCACAGGCAGGTTCACCGGGTGTATTGCTCAGCGCATCCAGCGCCTCGGACAGATTATGTCCCAGCAGAGCACCGGAGGTGTCAGGATTATCCGAGCAGGCATAGTAGGTGAGCTGTGCGCCCATTTTTTCAACGGCGGTCAGGAATCCGGCCCGGGTCGGATTGATGCCGACGCCGCGCACAAGCACACGGGACTGCGGAATCATCAGTGCAGCGGCGATGAAATAGGCTGCAGAAGAGATATCTCCCGGGACAACAATATCCTGGGCATACAGCTCCCTGGCAGGGCGGATCGCTGCGGTATAGGCACCGGTGAAATCAGCATGTTCAGAGCTGCAGGTTAAAGAGGCACCGAAAGAAGCGAGCATTCTTTCAGTGTGATCCCGGGATCTGGCCGGTTCCGTCACGCGTGTTTCACCATCTGCATATAAACCGGCGCATAAAATGGCTGATTTGACCTGTGCAGAGGCGACCGGAGAGCGATAGGAGATGCCCTGCAGGTTTTTACCGCGGATCAGAAGAGGTGCACAGCCGCTGCCATTCATGGACTCAATGGAAGCACCCATGAGAGAAAGCGGCTCCATGACACGCTTCATCGGACGACGATTTATTGACTCGTCCCCGGAGAGGATGCAGGAGAAGGACTGCGGCGCCAGAATACCGGACAGAATGCGGGTGGTCGTGCCGCTGTTGCCGGTGTCAAGCTGCATCGGATCCGGCGCACACAGGCCGCGCAGACCCTTTCCGTGCACCAGGACCTGTCCGTTCTGCTCCAGCTTTAATTCGATCTCAATGCCGAGGCGGCGAAAACAGTCAATGGTTGAAAGACAGTCAGCGCCGGATAGAAAATGCCGGATCCGGGTGGTTCCCTGCGCAATGGCTCCGAACATGACAGCGCGGTGAGAGATGGACTTATCTCCGGGAATCAGTACGCTGCCAGTAAGCGGCCCCGCAGCTTTCTTCAGTGTTCTCATGGACACTCCTCCAATCTGGTTTTCTTCAATCCGGTTTTTTTCTATACTGAAATTCTATTAGTTGGATTATTGGTCAAAATATCTTTTACAGCGGCTGATTCAGGAGCGGCCCGCGGCCAGATGAACCTGATAGCCGCTTTCTCTCAGAACTTCTTCTGCAAGTACAGCAGAGGCCTCGTCCGGAAGCTCCACGCGCAGAACACCTTCCTGGTATTCCCGGTTGTGCGTGATGCCGAGGTTCTTGATGTTGACGCTGCGGCCGGCGAGCAGTGCGGCGACGTCTGCAATGACGCCGGGGCGGTCAGCAATATCGACATACAAGGCATGAATCTTGTGAATAGGGCCGGAAGGTCCTGTAATAAAGCTGTCGCGATACATGCGGGCACCTGCAAAAAAGTCATAAAGCGCTGCGGCATCTCCAGCGGATATCTTCTCGGAAATCGTTTCAAGACTGGAAATATACTGACTCAGCAGTTTCAGAATATTATCCCGGTTTGTGAGGCAGATCTGCTGCCACATGACAGGGGACGAGGAGGAAATCCGGGTCAGGTCCCGGAAACCGCCTGCAGCGATCATTTTCAGGAGACCTTCTTCGCCATCCGCGTCCCGCACCAGATTGACCAGGGAAGCAGAAACGACATGCGGCAGATGAGAGATCGCCGCAACCGCGAAGTCATGACGCGCGCAGTCCAGAACCAGCGGAATGGCCTTCAGTGAGGCGATCAGAGTGCGGAAGGCCTCCACCTTCTGCGCTGGAACTTCAGCTTCCGGCGTCAGAATATAATAGGCGTTTTCCAGCAGGGAAGCGCGGGAATTCCGGTATCTTGTGCGCTCTGAGCCGGTCATCGGATGGCCGCCGATAAACTGCTTCGAGAGCCGGCCGCCCTCAAAGCTTCGAATATGCTGATGAATATCCTCCTTCGTGGAACCGATATCGGTGAGGATGGCATCCTGCTTCAGATAAGGGGAAACTGCTGCAATATTGGCGGCATTATCCGAAACGGGCGCACATAGGAAGATATAGTCACAGGCAAAGAAAGCGCTGTTAATCTTAGAGAACCCCTGATTGATGACGCCCTCGCTGACAGCCTGCTCCAGCGTATCCTTGGAGGGATTAAATGCATAGATCGTACAATCCGGATAAACTTCGCGGATTGCCTTCGCGATGGAACCGCCGATCAGTCCGAGACCGATCATTCCGAAAACTGCGTGTTCAAAATCCGTCTTACCGGGCATAGCCTATCTCCTTTGATCATCTTATTACTGGTCTGTTCGGAAGCGGGTAATAGAAATGTCAGTTCACAACCAGGTTATTATACAATAAAGCGGACTGAAAAGCGCGATGATAATTGACAAAAAAATCAGCAAAAGACTAAAATGGTTTAATTGTACCAATACAAAGTTTCAGAGGAGAAACATTATGAATTACGATTTTAAGGCGATTGAACCGAAATGGCAGAAGGCCTGGGAAGAAGCGGGACTTTTCAAGGCAGAGGATTTTTCCGACAAGCCGAAGTTTTACGGCCTCGTT
>JAFTFP010000150.1 GCA_017449485.1 Lachnospiraceae bacterium | reverse complement strand
GTGTGATTCCCATGGTCTCGCGGAAAACCTTGGCAAAATATTTCGGGTCGTCATAGCCTACCTGCGCCGCCACTTCATACTGCTTCAGCTCCGGGTTCTTTAACAGCGCAGCGGCCTTCCGCATCCGCGCTTCCGTGATATACTGCTTGAGCGTCATGCCGGTCGTCTTCGCGAACAGGGAGCTGAAGTAGGACGGCGACAGATCCACGACAGCGGACAGCCGGGAAAGCGACAGATCCTTCTCCGTCAGATGCTCGTCGATATAGCTGCAGGCCGACCTGATCTTCAGGCTCTGGGCATCGCCCTCAGCCTCTCCCTCTCCTGTGTGCTGACGGATATATTCCTGCATGGCCGGATCGTTTTCCATCTCACTTAAGATATTTTCCGCCTGTCTTGCCCGCCGCGTTTTCTGTATGTTCTCCACCGCCATGCGGATCGCATCGGAAAGAATCGTCAGGTCAATGGGCTTCTCCACATAGGCGACAGCCCCCAGCGAGATCGCACTGGTCAGAAACTCCTTGTCCGAGTAGCCGCTGATGAAGATCACCTGGCACTCCGGCAGGGTCTTCCGGTATTCCCGCATCAGATCCGTCCCGATCATGCCCGGCATGCGGATATCAGAAATAATGATATCCGGCTCATACTCCTCCCGCATGGCCAGTGCGTCCGTGCCGTTGGCTGCGGAGCGCACCTCGTCCACACCCAGCTCATTCCATCTGATATGCCGCAGAATTCCGCCGCGGATCACCGCCTCATCTTCTGCCAGAAGAACTCTTATCATTCTGTTTCCTTTCCGTTCCCTTTCCGTGCCGGCAGATGTCCCGCAGACAGCACTGGCCGCACTGCGGCCGTCTTGCGATGCAGACCGCCCGGCCGTGATCCACAAACCGGTGGCACAGCTCATTTCCCTCCTCGGGCGGAACAATCTTCCACAGTGCCTTCTCGACTTTGGCCGGATCCTTCTCATTGTCCACCAGACCGATCAGGTTGCAGAGCCGTATGCAATGTGTGTCTGTGACGATCGCCGGCTTGCCGAACACATCGCCCATCACCAGATTCGCGCTCTTGCGCCCGACCCCGGGAAGTGACAGCAGCGTGTCAAAATCGTCCGGCACCTGGTCGTGATATTCATAGTGCAGGACCTTCATGCACTTCGAGATGTCCCGCGCCTTGCTGGGGCCCAGTCCGCAGGGCCGCACAATCTCCTCGATCTCCTCCACCGGCGCCTCTGCCAGCGCCGCCACCGACGGAAACCGCGCATACAGGAGCGGCGTGATCTGATCCACCCGGGCATCCGTGCACTGGGCCGCGAGCCGCACGCTCACCAACAGCTGCCAGGCCTTGTCATAGGCCAGGGTGCAATGCGTGTCCGGATACTCTTCCTTCAGCCGCCGGATCACCTCCAGCGCCAGCTGTTTCTTCGTCATCTTTCCATCTCCACTTCTTCTCCCGCCGGCAGCGGCAGGCATCACGCATTCAGCGCCGCTTCCATCAGCGCCTGATTGATCATTTCCAGTGTCTCATCTATCTGCGGCATTCCCTTGTAGAACTCCGACATCAGCTCCGCAGCCGTGCCCAGCTCGACGCTCAGCTCACTCTCCGCTTCCTCACCCGCGTCACTCCAGACTTTGACAGTCCAGTAATAACGCGTGCAAGACTCCAGCTTTAGATCAATATTGTGGGACAGGGAGCTGATCTGCTCCTGCTTTCCCGTATCATAGAGCACCTGCTGCCGGTACGGATCCGCATAGATTACGATCTGTGCGGCCGCCTGTTTCGTGCCCTCGGCCTCCTCGACAACATAGGAAAAAGAGAGATGCGGCAGCTGATAGCCGATCGGGTTGACAAGGTGATTAACTCTGGTGTTGACAATCTTCATTTGCATTCCCTCCTTTTATCTGTTCCCATCTTATCACAAAAGACTGTCCGAAACGGGAGAATCTGTATACCTGCCGCTCCTCTTGCTGGAAAAACCGGCCGGCTTGTGTTCTAATAGAATGCAGAAATGCGAAAGGACGCTTATATGGGACAGAAAGCACAGATTAAAGCCGCCATCTTCGACATGGACGGAACGATTTTCGACACAGAACAGATTTACCGCCGCGCCTGGCTTTCCGCCGGCGTGCCCGAGCCGCTCTACCGCTCCTACATCGGCACGCCCCGCGCCTATATTAAAAAGCTGCTCACGGAGAACGGCTTTGACGCGGAGGAAATCTACCGGCAGAAGGACGCCTTCACCGCGGCTGAGACGGCGGTTCACGTCCCGGTCAAGCCCGGCGCCGAGGCATGCCTTGCCTTTTTGAAAGAGCACGGCATCCGCTGCGCCATCGCGACCTCCTCCTCCGTGGAGACGGCGCAGACCTATCTTGCAAAATCCGGCCTCGTGCCGTATTTTGACGTGGTCTGCAGCGGCAACCAGGTGGAACATGGAAAACCGGCACCGGACGTCTTCTTATACGCGGCAGAGCTGCTCGGCGCAGCGCCGGAGGAATGCTTTGTGGCCGAAGACAGCTTTAATGGCGTGCGGGCCGGCCGCGCGGCAGACATGTTCACGGTCATGATTCCGGACCTGGTGGAGCCGGATGAAGAAATCCTGGCTCTGGCTGACGCCCGGCTTGAGAGCCTTGGGCAGCTGCCGGCACTGCTGGTCGAGCGGAAGCTGATTAAGGCTGAGTAAAGCCGATAATTGCGGCATTTTAACCATTTCAGTCAACGCTCATTATGATGGCATAATTCACTGATGAGACTCGATAAATTACTTGCCGACATGAATCTCGGCACAAGAAAAGAATTAAAGCAGGAAATCCGGAAGGGCGCTGTCCTGGTGAACGGGACGCCTGTGAAGGATCCGGGGCTGTCCGTGGATGGCACCGAGGAGATTCTGTGGAAGGGAAAGCCTGTCCGCTTCACAGCTTACGAATACTACCTGCTCAACAAGCCTGCCGGCGTCATCAGCGCCAGCGAGGATCCGAAGCAGACCACAGTGCTGGATCTGCTCGGGCCGGACCGCCGCCGGGATCTGTTTCCCGTGGGACGTCTGGACAAAGACACTGTCGGCCTGCTGCTGATCAGTAACGACGGGGAACTGGCGCACCGCCTGCTCTCTCCGAAAAAGCACGTGGACAAGACCTACTACGCGCGGGTCGCGGGCCGCGTCACCGATGAGGATGTCGCTGCCTTCAGGGAGGGCTTTGACGTGGACGATTCCCTGCACTCGCTTCCCGCCCGGCTGGAGATCCTGAGCGTGACGGGGGCACCTGCAGATTCTTCCTATGTGACGGACTCAGCAGCGTCCACAGCCTCTGCTCCTGCAGTTGTCAGCGAAGTCAAGGTCACTATCCGCGAGGGAAAGTTTCATCAGATCAAGCGCATGTTCAGTGCGCGCGGGATGGAAGTACTGTACTTAAAGCGCCTGTCCATGGGCCCGCTGACTCTTGATCCGGATCTGCCGGAGGGGAGTTTCCGCCCGCTGACCGAGGGCGAACTGGAAGCGCTGCGCAGCAGCGGAGACTGACCCGTACCTTATTTGAAATTAATTATGAGGAATCAGTAAAAAAAGTATGACACAGCATAATCACAATCTACAGAAGAAAGTTGCCGTTTTTAATGACTTCACGGGCTTCGGCCGGTGCGCACTGACCGTGCAGCTTCCGCTGATCTCGGCGCTGGGACTGCAGTGCTGTCCCGTTCCGACGGTGCTGTTCTCCAATCATACGGCTTTCCCGAGTCATTTCCGCATGGAAACTGAGCAGAATCTGGCTGCCTATCTTGCGGAATGGGAAAAGCTGGATCTGAAGTTTGAAGGCATTGCTGTCGGCTACTTCACCTCTGAAACAGGCATCGATGCAGCCCATGCATTTCTTGAGACACAGCAGCAGGCACTCATTGTCGTGGATCCCATTATGGGCGATCACGGCCGCATGTATGCATCCTGCACGCCGGCCCGCGCAGAGAAATTAAAGAGCCTGCTGCCTTTATGCGACTTGCTGACACCCAATCTCACAGAGGCCTGCATTCTCACGGACACGCCCTACACACCGAATCCGGATGAAGATCTGCTGCGAGGACTGTGTGAGAAGCTGGTGCTGCTCAGCGCGCCCGCTGAAAGCAGGCGGCCTGATCCGGAAAGCCCCTGCCGTCTTTCGAAGATCCTGATCACCGGCATTGAGTGCGGGGATCAGATCGGGAATTATGTCTATGAAACAACTTCCGGTAAAGCATCCGGAACGGAAGCCGGAAAGAAACCCGGCGGAAAGCTTGTGTGCTTCCCCCGGGTCGGAATTTCCCGTGCTGGAACCGGCGATGTGATGGCCGCCATTCTGACCGGCGACCTGGTGAATGGCGTTAGTCTGACAGACGCGCTCGAGCATGCGCAGCAGTTCTTATCTGTCTGTCTTGAGACGGCCATAGATCTCGGGCTTCCGCCCGAGGACGGCATTCCCTTTGAGCTGCACCTGAAGAAACTATAAAGAAAGACACGCCTCTGCGGCGTGTCTTTCTTTATGATCATTTCCTGATTTTAAGACCATTCAGGTCAAGCTACCTTCACCCCTGCAGTCCGTTGATGTAACGGCAGGCTGCCAGCGCGGCAGTGGCGCCGTCTGCGACGGCGGTGGTCACCTGGCGCACAAACTTGCTGCGGCAGTCACCCGCTACGAAGATGCCGGGTGTCCGGGTCAGGCACTGTTCGTCTGAATCAAAGTAGCCGTAGCTGTTCAGCTCAGCCAGTTCTGCGAACGGACCGTTTTCCGGAATCAGGCCGATGGCGACGAAGAGTCCGTCGCAGGCAATCTCCTGAGGCTCCGCGGTCGTCCTGCTGTGGATGCCGAGGCCTTTCAGTTCTCCGTTCTCGGTGATCAGCCGGTCGATGGCAACTTCTGTCAGGGCGCGCACATTCGGCTTGGAGAACAGAACATCCTGCAGACGCTGCTCACCCGTAAAGTTTGGAAGATCCTGCAGCATGATGACTTCCTTGCACTTCTCCGCGAGCAGGACTGCTTCCTGCAGTGCGGAATTTCCGCCGCCGGCGACACAGACTGTCTTGCCGGCATAGAAGTCACCGTCACAGACTGCACAGAAGGAAATGCCGTCTCCGATCATCTCCTCCTCGCCCTCAAGGCCCAGCAGGCGGTGCTTGACGCCGGTTGCAATGACAACCGTCCTGCCCTCGAAGGTGCTGCCCTCTTCTGTCTCCACGGTCTTGCAGTGCTCGGTGCTGGTCACAGACTTCACCGTCTCGAACTCAATATCCGCACCCTGCTTCAGGATCTGGTCCAGCATCTGGTCAGCCAGCTCATTGCCGCTCACAGAGAGCATGCCGGGGTAATTCTCCACCTTCGGGGAGTTGGTGATCTGTCCGCCGAAGCCATTCTTCTCGATTACGAGTGCGCTTTTTCCGTTGCGAAGCGCATACAGCGCTGCTGTCATACCGGCGGGGCCGCCGCCGACCACGATTACGTCATACATGTTCTTTCCCCTCATTTTCCCCTTAAACTATTCTGGCAGCTTTGGGTAAGCTGCCAGATTTTTTCTTATGTTCCTGCAAAACCCGGTGCTCTCCGGGCTGTCAGTTTATTTAGCTGCTACAGGCTCCTGTCGCTTCATCAGCCAGCCCTTGATATCCGATACGCCGCGATACTTCTCATAGTTATCGCCGTTGATCAGAACCAGTGTCGGTGCCTGCTTGACGCCGAACTTCTCAACGAGCTCGCGCTCTTCGTTCGCGTTCAGCGCGGTGTAGTTCACGCCTGCCTTGTCGAGCAGTGCGCCTGCCGCCTTGCAGTTCGGGCAGGTCGGTGTCTTGAAGAGAATGATGCGCTCCTTGGCCGCATCGGCGCCGCTCATCTCGATGGTGCTGACTGCGTCATCCATCAACGGAACGTTCGGATAGACCTTGTCCTTCTCCGGTGCCTGGATTGCAGGTTCAACCGGTGCTGCGGCTGCCGGTGCCGGTGCTGCGGCTGCGACGGGTGTCGGAACCGGTGCTGCCGGGCGGACGACGGGCTCATCTACCGGTGCCGGAAGCGGACCTGTGTGGGTCAGCGTGGAGCGGCCGATGTTGTAAACCTTACGATCCTTATACTCCTGCGTCTTGCCGTCGTTCCAGTTCTGGACCGGACGATAATAACCTGTGATCCGGCTGTAGACCTCTGTCTTCTGACCGCAGATCGGGCAGGTGAACTGCTCGCCGGTCAGATAGCCGTGGTCGCGGCAGACCGAGTAGGTCGGGGACATGGTGTAATAAGGCAGCTTGTAGTTCTCAGCGATCTTGCGGACAAGGTTCGCAGCCGCTTTCCAGTCAGGAAGCTTCTCACCCAGGAATGCATGGAACACGGTTCCGGAGGTGTACAGGGTCTGCAGATCATCCTGAATATCCAGTGCGGAGAACACATCCTCGGTATAGCCGACCGGCAGATGCGAGGAATTGGTGTAGTAAGGCGTGCCGTTCATGTTCGCCGTGATGATGTCCGGATACTTCTCCTTGTCGTGCTTAGCAAAGCGGTAGGTCGTGGACTCTGCCGGCGTTGCCTCCAGGTTGTACAGATCGCCGTACATTTCCTGATAATCGGACAGACGCTCACGCATGTGATTCAGCACGTCTCTTGTGAAGCGCTGTGTTCTCTCATCTGTGAGATCCGCGCGCAGCCACTTCGCATTCAGACCGACCTCGTTCATACCGATCAGACCGATGGTGGAGAAGTGGTTGTTGAAGGTGCCCAGATATCTCTTGGTATACGGATACAGGCCCTGCTCCAGCAGCTTGGTGATAACGGTTCTCTTGGTCTTCAGGCTGCGGGCTGCAATGTCCATCAGGTTATCCAGACGGCTGTAGAAGTCGTTCTCATCTGCTGCCAGGTAAGCAATGCGAGGCATATTGATGGTCACGACGCCGATGGATCCCGTCGACTCGCCGGAGCCGAAGAAACCGCCGGACTTCTTGCGCAGCTCTCTTAAGTCAAGACGCAGACGGCAGCACATGGAACGGACATCACTGGGCTCCATGTCGGAGTTGATGTAGTTCGAGAAATAAGGCGTGCCATATTTTGCCGTCATCTCAAACAGCAGCTTGTTGTTCTCGGTCTCGCTCCAGTCAAAATCTCTCGTGATGGAGTAGGTCGGAATCGGATACTGGAAGCCGCGGCCGTTGGCGTCGCCCTCGATCATGATCTCGATGAACGCCTTGTTGACCATGTCCATTTCCTTCTGGCAGTCGCCATAGGTGAAGTCCATCTCCTTGCCGCCGACGATTGCGGGCAGGTTCTTCAAGTCATTCGGAACGGTCCAGTCGAGGGTGATGTTGGAGAACGGTGCCTGGGTGCCCCAGCGGCTCGGTGTGTTCACGCCGTAGATGAAGCTCTGCACGCACTGCTTGACTTCCCTCTGGCTCAGGTTGTCCACCCGCACGAAGGGAGCCAGATACGTGTCGAAGGAGCTGTACGCCTG
>JAFTFP010000149.1 GCA_017449485.1 Lachnospiraceae bacterium | reverse complement strand
TGACAATCTATTCGGACAAGGTCTGCGTGGACGAAGAGCTGGTGCGGCTGAAAAGCCACATCGAAGCAGTCCGGACAGAGCTTCACAGTGACGAAGGCGTCGGAAGAAAGCTCGACTTTATTGCGCAGGAGATGAACCGGGAATCCAATACGATTCTCTCCAAATCGGATGATCTGGCCGTTTCGGACCGCGCCATTGAGCTGAAGACCTGTGTGGAGAAGATCCGGGAACAGATTCAGAATATTGAGTAGACGAGGGATCAGAGAGGCAGATATACCATGACCGAGAAAAAACCTCTGAAGGGAAGTCTGACTGTGGTGTCCGGCTTTTCCGGTGCCGGGAAGGGCACGCTGATGCGTGAACTCTTAAAGAACCACGACTGCTATGCGCTGTCGGTGTCCATGACGACACGCGCGCCCCGGGAGGGGGAAGTGAATGGAAGAGAATACTTCTTTGTGACGCAGGAGGAATTCGACAGGACCATTCAGGAAAACGGATTTCTGGAGTATGCCGGCTATGTGAATCACTCCTACGGGACCCCTCGCAGGTATGTGGAAGAGCAGATCGCAGCTGGCAAGGATGTGCTGCTGGAAATAGAAGTACAGGGAGCAATGCAGATCCTGAAGGCGATGCCGGAGGCCAACACGGTTTTCGTCATCACACCGTCGGCAGAAGAACTGCGGCGGCGCCTCATCGGACGGGGCACGGAGACTGCGGAATCCCTCGCGGGACGCCTTGCGCGCGCAGTGGAGGAAAGTGAATACATCCCGTTCTACCAGCATCTTTTAGTAAACGATAACCTCGAGGAGGCGGCGGAGCGTCTGCACGCGCTGATTCAGGAATCGAAGGAAGAGCGGGCTTTTGTTGAGCAGTTCCGCAAGGAGCTGCGCAGCAGTATAGATCAGAGTAGACAGTGAAAGAAAAGGAGATAAGAAAAAGATGATTCATCCGTCGTATGTTGATTTGATGAATGTTGTAAACAAAGGCGTTGAAGAGGGCGAAACCCCTGTGATCAACAGCCGTTATTCCATCGTGATGGCGACCGCCAAGCGCGCGCGTCAGATCGTGGACGGAGATGATCCGCTGATTCCCGCCGCACCCGGCAAGAAGCCTCTTTCCATCGCAGTGGAAGAGCTGAATCAGGAGAAGATTACCATTCTTCCGGAGGATGAGAAGGCAGAGGAGCGCGAGGAGGCGGAAGCACTCAGACAGGCTCTTCGGCAGTGCTCGGAGTTCAGCGCCATCGATAAGGATGCCGTAGCGGAAGAAGAAGGCATCGAGAACGTTGACGAGGACGAGGAAGAGGAAGATGCTGCAGATCCGGATGCAGCGGAAGAAGAGTAATACGTGAAGATCCTATTTGTCTCGCTCGGATGCGACAAGAACCTGGTGGACACCGAGCATATGATCGGCTCTTTAGCCGGCCGGGAACTGCCCGGCAGCGGCGGGGCCTATACCTTTACGGATAACGAGGACGAGGCGGAAATCGCCGTCGTGAATACCTGCGCTTTTATTGATGCCGCCAAGGAAGAGAGCATCGAGGCGATTCTCTCCCTTGCGCAGCGCAGACAGAGCGGCCAGCTGAAGGTACTGATTGTCGCAGGCTGCCTTGCGCAGCGCTTCAAGGAGGAAGTCCTGACAGAGCTTCCGGAGGTGGATGCAGTCATCGGCACGACGGCGGCAGATCAGCTTCCGGCCGTGCTGGAGAAGGTTCTTTCTTCCAGTTACAGCGCTGAGCCGTCTGAAAAGCCTGCCTGTTTTGAGAGCCTTCGGAAGGCGCCGGACCTGTCGGGAAAGAGAACGCTCACAACCGGCGGCGGGTATGGTTATCTGAAAATCGCGGAAGGCTGCAGCAAATGCTGCAGCTATTGTGTTATTCCGTCTATTCGCGGACCGTTCCGGTCTGTCCCCATGGAAAAGCTGATTCAGGAAGCGGAGCAGCTTGCCGGAGAGGGCGTGAAGGAACTGATTCTGGTTGCGCAGGAAACCACTGTCTACGGAACCGATCTGTACGGCGAAAAGAAGCTGCCCGAGCTTCTGCGGCGTCTGTGCCGCATTGAAGGCTTCGAATGGATCCGTATTCTGTACTGCTATCCGGAAGAAATTACGCAGGAGCTGATTCAGGTCATGAAAGAGGAACCGAAGATCCTGCATTACCTGGATATGCCGATTCAGCACGCCAGCAATGCGATTCTGCAGAAAATGCACCGCAGAACCAGCAAGGCGGAGCTGATCGAAGTGATCACGCACCTTCGGGAAGAAATTCCTGATATATGTCTGCGCACAACGCTGATTACCGGCTTTCCGACTGAAGATGAGAAGCAGCACAAGGAGCTGCTTGCTTTTGTCAGAAAGATGAAATTTGACAGGCTGGGCGTCTTTACGTATTCAAGGGAAGACGGCACGCTCGCCGCAAAGTTGAAGCCGCAGGTCGGCGCCCGCGTGAAAAAGGCACGGCAGAAGGAAATCATGCTGCTTCAGCAGGAAATTGCCTTCAAGAAAGCTGCCAGAATGAAGGGGAAGAAGCTGAGAGTCATGATCGAAGGCCGGATTGCGGACCAGGACGGCGTCTACACAGCCAGAAGCTACCGGGATGCGCCGGGCGTGGATGGTCTGGTTTTTGTGGAGTCGGACAGAACCTTCCTTTCCGGAGATTTTGTAACCGTCCGGGTAACGGGCGCACAGGGATATGATCTGATTGCACGCGAGGCCTGACAGACGGCCTGTGCAGAGAGAATGAAGGAGCAAAAGATGAATCTGCCGAATAAACTGACGGTGATGCGGGTTCTGCTGATCCCGTTCTTTGTGATTTTCATGCTGTGGGATGTGACCGGGGAAGCGGACAAATGGATCGCGCTGGCGATTTTCATCGCGGCCTCTCTGACCGATCTTCTGGATGGCAAAATCGCCCGGAAGTACAATCTGGTTACAAATTTTGGTAAATTCATGGATCCGCTCGCAGATAAGCTGCTGGTGTGCTCGGCCCTGATCTGCCTGGTTGCACTGGCCCGGATCCCCGCGTGGATTGTCATCATCATCGTGGCAAGAGAGTTCACCATCAGCGGCTTCCGCCTGATTGCCGCCGAGCAGGGAAGGGTGATCGCCGCGAGCTATTTCGGAAAGTTCAAGACCACGTTTCAGATGATCATGGTCATTCTGATGATCGCGGACATTCCTGCCTTGAATCTGCTGACTCAGATTTTCATGTGGGCTGCTCTGATCCTGACGGTTCTCTCGCTGATCGATTATCTGATCAAGAACCGGGATGTGCTCAGTGAGCCGGAATGAGACAGAAGATGTGAATCATGATTGAAAAGGCATAATAAGAGAAGACTTGAAAGGATACTGGAGGAAACGCGGTGAATAAGCTGTTTGAACAGATTATGAAGTTCGGCATAGTCGGCGTAGTCTGTTTCTTTATTGATTATATTGTCGGAATTATCTGCATGAATATCGCCCTGCGGATTCTGGGCGAGAGCGGTTTTGCTGCAGCTTCCACATTCGGCTCCGTCATGGGATTTGCCGTCTCTGTGGTTTGCAATTACATTCTGAGCTTCAAATTTGTGTTCAAGCGGAAGGAAAATATGGACCGCCGCAAGGAGTTCATCATCTTCCTGATTCTTTCCATTATCGGAATGGGATTGAATGCTCTGATTGTCTGGGGCTTCACAGGACCGATTTATTCAGGTATTCCGGTGCTGCGCAGTCTGCTCAGCTACAACATGGCCTACACCGTCGGCAAGGTAATCGCCACAGGCATTGTCATGGTGTACAATTTCGTTACAAGGAAGAAATTCCTGGAGCAGAAGGAAGAATAAGCAGGAGGCGTCATGGCCGATATCTTATACTTTGTGATTCCGTGCTATAACGAGGAAGAAGTGCTTCCGGAGACGGCGCGCCGTCTGAAGGAGAAGCTCAGTGATCTGGTCGGTAAGGGCCTGGCACATCCGGACAGCCGCATTGTCTTTGTCAATGACGGCTCGAAAGACCGGACCTGGACGCTGATCGAACAGCTGCATGCGGAGAATCCGGTCTATTCCGGCATCAATCTGTCTCGCAACCGGGGACATCAGAACGCGCTGCTGGCCGGCCTGATGACGGTCCGGGAGGCCGCGGACCTGGCGATTTCCATGGATGCAGACCTTCAGGATGATATCGGTGCCTGCGAGGAGATGCTGGAAAAGTATTATGACGGCGCAGACATTGTCTACGGCGTCCGCTCCCGCAGAAAGACGGATACTTTCTTTAAGAAAGCAACTGCGGAGGGCTTCTATAAGCTGATGAACGGCATGGGCGCCAACACGGTGTACAATCACGCGGACTACCGCCTGATGAGCCGGCGCGCGCTGGAGGGCCTCTCGGAATTCACGGAAGTGAACCTCTTCCTGCGGGGTATGGTACCGATGATCGGCTACCCCTCTGAAGTGGTTTATTACGAGCGCGCGGAGCGCTACGCGGGCGAGAGCAAATATCCGCTCAAGAAGATGCTTGCCTTCGCACTGGAGGGAATCACATCCCTGTCTACCAAGCCGCTTCAGATGATCACAGCACTTGGCGGATTTGTCTTTCTGATCTGCATTGTTGCGCTGTGCTACTCCCTGATCCGTCACGCGATGGGTGAGACAATCGTCGGCTGGACGACCACCATGCTTTCCATCTGGGGAATCGGCGGTGCGATTCTGCTCTCACTGGGCGTGATCGGAGAATACATAGGCAAAATCTACCTGGAGACCAAGAGCCGTCCCAGGTTCATCGTTGAGCAGTTTCTGGATAAGAAGCACGGTTTTCAGACACGCAGCAGAAGAGAAAGAGGAAATAACAGGCCGGCGGCTTCTGAAGAAGCATCAGAACAGCAGGCGCTGCCCGTTGTCGGAGAGCCACTTGCGCCGGACTTTCCAGTCGGGAAGGATTGACTCTACAAGAGACCAGAAGGCGGCAGAGTGATTCATCTCACACAGATGGCAGAGCTCGTGGACCACGACGTAGTCCAGAACTTCCGGCGGGGCCATCATGAGCCGCCAGTTGAAGGAGAGAGTTCCCTTATAGGAACAGCTGCCCCATCTGGTTTTCTGTGAGGCAATGCGGATGCCCGCCGCCGGGCGGTGACCGGGAGGGAGCATCGGCTCATAGAAGCGTACCCGTTCTGCGAACAGGATTCTGGCCGCAGAACGGTATTTTTTTTCAAGAAGTGCTTTTTCCTCAACGGAAAGAGAGCCGATCAGGCTGTCAGCAGCCCGCTCCTTCTGCAGAGCGACCTTGGACAGAACCCATTCCTGCCGATCCAGAATAATCTGATCTGCGGTATTGCCGGAGATCCGGACCGGTCCCCGCAGAACGACATCGCCCTCCGGCTTCACCACAATGGTGTAGGTCCGGCGTTTTGGACTGCGGATCAGCGTGTAGGTCAGACGGACCGGCCTGCCGTCCTCTCCGGTGAGGACAACAGCTCTGCTTTCAGATTTTGCCGCGCGGGCGCCGCCGGCATTTAGGGTTCTTCTCATTAACAGGACCTTTCTGCGGCAGAACATGCCGCTGCTTATGGGAAAGTATAACACAGTGCACAACGGGATGATAAGGAATCAGAAGAATTGAAATCAGAGGAACTGAATGATGGCTGAAAAGAACTGTGTGATGGTATGCGCCGGCGACTTCCGGGAGGATTCGATCCAACTTCTGCCGGGGGATTTTCTGATTGCGGTGGATAATGGACTGCAGGGCATTCTGAAGCTGGGGCTTACGCCGGACCTGATCCTGGGAGATTTTGACTCGCTGGAGGAAGGCGCTATGGCGGGCTGTGCGGATCTCGAGGCGCTCAGGCGCCTTTCGCCGGAGGTGTTGCGCCTGCCGGTCGAGAAGGATGATACGGATTCCATGGCGGCGGCGCGGGAAGGCCTGCGCAGAGGATACCGGCATTTTATCCTTTACGGAGCGGCCGGAGGCGAGCGGCTGGACCACACCATTGCCAATCTGCAGACCCTGCTGTTTCTGAAGCGAAACGGTGCGAAGGCACAGATCCGGGACGGCGGGATGCGCATTGAGATTCTGGAAAACGAAGAACGGCATTTCCCGGCCGGTACCCGCGGCGGCTTTTCAGTTTTTGCACTGGAGGAAAAAGAGTGCAGGATTACGATCCGGGGGATGCACTATGAGGCAGAGAACCTGGTGATCCGCAATGATTTTCCGATCGGGGTCAGCAACTCGTTTCTGCCGGAAAAGGAAGCTTTTTTCAGCGCGCAGGGCTCGCCGGCACTGGTGATTGTACGATATGAAGAATAAGATCTGAGGACAGAGTATGAAAAAAGGTGAAATTGTTGAAGGCGTCATTGAGTCGGTCCGCTATCCGAATAAAGGGCTGATGCAAGGCAGAACAGAAAACGGCGAAGAGGCGCTGTGCTGTGTGAAGAACACGGTGCCCGGGCAGCGGGTTCGCGCGCGCGCCGGAAAGAAAAAGGGAGGCGCCGTGGAGGCGCAGCTGCTGGAAGTTATGGAGAAGGCGCCCGGGGAGATCGAACCGCCGTGCCCGCTGTTCGGGGCCTGCGGCGGCTGTACCTATCTGAATCTGACGTATAAACAGGAGTGTGACCTCAAGGAGAAGCAGGTCCGGGAGCTGCTCGCGGGAGCGCTGCGGGAGGCCGGGGCGGACGAGGATCTTTCCTGGTTTGAGGGAATTCAGGGCAGCCCGAAGGAATATGAATACCGGAATAAGATGGAGTTCTCCTTCGGAGACAGTGCAAAAGACGGTCCGCTGGAGCTGGGCATGCACCGGCGGGGAAGCTTTTATGATGTTCTGACTGCGGACCAATGTCGACTGGTGGACGAGGATTACCGCCGGATCGTTCATGCCGTGCGGTCATATTTTGCACAGCAGGGCACACCTTATTTTCACAGAGGCTCTCATGAAGGGTATTTGCGGCATCTTCTGGTGCGGAAGGCGGCGCACACGGGCGAAATCCTCGTGGATCTGATCACGGCACCGGCAGCAGGCCTCCTGAAGGAGCAGGAGACAGAGCTTCTTGCAGGCTTTATGGATACGGTGCTGGGGCTGCCGCTGGACGGCGTGCTGGCTGGCATTCTGCATACGGTCAACGGCGCCGTCTCCGATATCGTGCGGGACGACGGCACAGAGCTGCTCTACGGGCGGGAGGAATTTACGGAAAAGCTTCTGGGTCTTTCCTTCCATGTCACGCCCTTTTCCTTCTTTCAGACCAACAGCGAGAGCGCGGAGGTTCTGTACAGCACGGTGCGGGCCTATCTTGAGGATTTCTTCTCCGGACGGGAGGCGCCGCTGGTCTATGATCTGTACTGCGGCACCGGAACGATTTCCCAGCTGATTGCTGCAAGCGCGCGGAAGGTCATCGGCGTGGAGATTGTGGAGGAGGCTGTCCGGGCGGCACAAGAGAACGCCCGGGAAAACGGCATAGAAAACTGTACCTTTCTTGCAGGCGATGTGCTGAAGGTCATGGATCAGATTGAGGAAAAGCCGGATCTGGTGATCCTGGATCCGCCCAGGGACGGTATTCATCCGAAGGCCATGCCGAAGATTCTTGCTTTCGGCGTGGAGCAGATTCTCTACATTTCGTGCAAGCCCACCAGTCTTGCCCGGGATCTGCCTTTCTTTTATGCCGCCGGGTACCGGGCGGTGAGAGGGTGCTGTCTGGATCAGTTTCCGTGGACGACGGGGATTGAGACGGTCTGCCTTTTGTCCCAACGCAAGCCGGACACGACAGATTAAAAGAATAATGAGTTATGTTTAATGTCGGTACAATTTGAGATATCTGTTCCGTATCGAACGAATGAGCAGCATTGATCATTCCTTTTCAAGTCTGTCAGAACAAGTAGAAAGCTGCTTTGAAGAAGTTTTCTGATATAGGCGTCATTTTCGAGAGTCGGGAAACCGGCTCTCTTTTCAAAAAAGAGCGATCCACGTTGAAGTATGATAAAATGTTTTAAAGAGATTTAATTGTCAGAAAATACGCGGTAAAGGAGTCTGAATATGAGAAAACAGATTGCGCGGATGATGGCGGCAGTACTTGCAGCAGTGGTGATGACAAGACTTCCGGTGCTTGCGGTCGGGTCTTCCGCGGCGGGGGAGAAGGCAGCGCCGAAAACAGAGGAAGCGGCGGCTGAGGAGAGCGGGAAGCTGAGCCTCAGGCTGCGGAACCGAAGCATCCAGGACTGGAACGAGAGCTTACTCCGGTACAATTATATCGGCAGATACCAGTTCATTGAGCTCTCGGACGCCTGCGCAGCGCAGTATCCTGAGCTGGCGGAGAAGCTCCGCCTTATGAATAAGGGACAGGAACGGTATCTGCAGGACAGTGCGGAGGGAATGATTGAGTATGCAGGGCGTTTTGATCAGGAGCATGCGGCCGCGCTTCCGCTGACGGAGAGCTCGTCTTATCTGGTCCGCAGAGCAGACGCTTCAGCGCTGAGTATTCTGGAGCGCTATGATCTGTATGCGGGCGGCGAAGAATCGACGGCCTATTATACATATTGTTTTGATCCGGAAACCGGGAAAGATCTGGAACTGAGCGAGATTGTTCAGGATCCGTCTGCGCTGCCGGATCTGATCGCGGACCGGATGATGGCGCAGATGGACACAGCGGACCAGAATCCGGAAGAGGAGTCTGCCCGCACGCCGGAAGAAATCCGGACCGGGCTGCTGGGCGAGCTGCATGAATACTTTGAAACACCGGATCAGGTCCTTCAGTGGGTGCTGGATCCGCACGGCCTGACGTTTGTCTTCAATCCGCACACCGTTGATGTGGAGCGTGAGGATCCGCTGTTTGTAACCATTCTTTTCAGAGATGATCCGGACCATGAGATCTTCTGTGACGGGGTGGCAGCAGAAAAGACCTATGCGGTGTATCTGCCGCTTTCAGTGATGAACTGTGCAGATCTGCGCGGCAGTACAGATCTGCTGAAGGTGGATGCGGTCGCGGATGAGACCGAGCACTTCCGGTACCGCGGCGCGGAGATTACGTTAAACGGTGAGCATTATTTTGACTCGGTTTACTGCGAGGAGCTGACGCCGGTGCTGGTGCAGGCACAGTCCGTGACCTGTCTGTTCCTGTTCTATGAGACTGGAGAGGGCGGAAGGATCCGCTGGTATTCACTGAATCAGGGATCCCCGATGCTGGTGGATGAGATGCAGGGAACCCTGAAGCTGGATGATGACATTCAGCTGGACTGGGAGGTGGAGGATACCGTTCCGCAGAAGGTTCTGACTGATCCCGAGCGTATGAATATCCGCAGCATGGTCTGGCTGTTGTCCTCGTATTACGGATGGAACGAATACAACCTGAACCGGGACGGCTCGCTGTCGGCGGCGAATCCGTATTACTGGATCAGCGGCAACAGGCTGACATTGAAAAAAGATCTGAAGGTTCCGCTGATCGATGAGAACACAATGGAACCGACAGGCAGGAGAGTCACCGTGACCAAGGGAACGGAGCTCATTATGAAGGACAGCGACGGGGAGACCTTCGTTGATTTTGAACTGCCGGACGGCCGGCTCATCCGTGTGGAGGTAGAGCTGGGAGAGTACGGAGAGGAACGGGTAGACGGTGAGGACGCTTACGATGTGTTCGATGGGATGCTGTATGCCGGATGAACCCGGGCGCATTCCAGTAAATTGGGCCAGGATTGATAAGCTTCATAGTATTGATTGATTTCGAGAAAAAGGAAAGGCGTGAACAATGATCATCAGGAACAGACTACAGATCCTCTGCTGTGCAGGACTGCTGGCCGCGGCTGCCGCTATGTCCGGATGTCAGAAGACAGAGCGTGAGGCTGAGCGGGAAATTGTACAGCCGGAAGAATCTCTGGCAGAAGAGGCAGCGGCTGAAGAGACAGCGATAGAAGAAGCGCCGGCAGAGGAAGCAGCTGCAGAAGAAACGCCTGCAGAGGAAACAGCAGCAGAAGCGCAGACTGAAGATCCGGGCCCCGAGTCGGAGATCGATCCGGATCTGCCGGGCAGCTTCGGACTGGCCTTTCTTGAAAACGAGGTGGAGAACAACGGCGGCTTCTTTATGCGTGTCGGCAGCAGGATCTTCTTCCGGAAGTATGGAAAAGATGTGCTTCCGGAATCCGTGCTGTTCGGAAATTTCCTGAATATGGCAGGTCAGCCCGAAACTTCCGAGCTGTGTGCCTATGACCCGGAAACGAATGAGATAGAAGTCGTCTTCGAAGATCATGGATATGGCCGGATTTATGCGGCTGCAAACGGATTCTGGCTCAAACAGCGCAGGGAAGACGGTCTGTGGGACGATGCCGTCTATGTCAGTGAAGACGGAAGCCAGCGGGAAGTCTATCCCATGGAACATCCCGTCGGCGTGAACGAGGAAGGCTCTCTGGTGGTGCTTGAAGCGATGGAGGAGAACAGGGGACCGGACCTGATGGTCCGCTGCGGCGGAGAAGAGACTGCCAGGGTCTGGCCGGAAGATTCAGAAGCACTTTCCTTCTGCGGTATTGCCGGAAATGATGTGGTATTCCTGGTATATAACTATCAGGAACAAAGCTCCGATCTGTATTCTATGGATGCCCGGACCGCAGAACTGACGCATCTGGGTGCGGTGGAATTACCAGAAGGCACGGAACCCGGCTCTTACCCGGAGCCGGAGCGGTTTGAACCGGAGCGCGACGGCGTCGCCCTGACCTTCGGCTGGTATGGCGGGACAGGACATTTTCTGAATCACAGCGCCGTGTTTACCGCCATCCCGGGCACGGCGGACAGCCTGCGTCTGAAAGAGACAGGAGTTCTGGAGGAGAAGTCAGATCCGGAATGGACGCGCGTACTCTACCCGGATATCGACTATAATGCGGACCCCACGCGCATTGTCCAGAGCATAGAGTGGATTGATGGAGACGCCTATGTGATCACAGCACTCGCCCGCCGCGTGCCGGAGGACGACATCGGCTGGAGAGAAGCATATACCTGCCTGCAGATGAACTGGGACCGGATCGACGGGCAGTCCCTGCCGATGGCGGCGCAGAAGATTGACCCCGGGGTGATCAGTCCGCTGGCGGAGCTGGTGGCTGCAGAGCCGTAATCAATTCTTTAAGGACCTGCAAGACCCACAATGGCTCGGACGGACGCTCCTCGCCGGAGGGGCATCCCGCACAGGTGCGGGATCAGTTCTCGCTCCGTTGTGTTTGCTTGCGTTACGTAAGGCGCCAAAATACGGCGCCTAAGTAACGAGTAACACAAACGGCCGCCGAGTCCATCATGGGTCTTTCCGGTCCAACAAAGTTATTAAAAATCTATAGGATATGAGAACTCAACACGGCGGAGAGGAGGCAGAGGATGAATCATAATCAGAGAAGGAACAGATGGTTGCGCTGCGCAGCAATTCTGCTGGCGGGAGTACTGATTGCGGGCTCGTCCGCTGTTGTGCCGGTGAGAGCGGCGGGGATTCTGGGCAGGAAAGCAGCGCAGACTGAAGAAACGAAGCAGGAAGCGGAGCGTGTGCTGTCACAGGAAGAAATTGACGCGCTGAATGAATCGCTGAATCCGGATGAAAACGGCTTCTTTCTTTCTGTCTATGACCGGCCGGAAGAGATTGACTGGACCGAGGTCTTCTACTCAGGAGGCGCCATCGGCGTGGAACTGACGCAGGCGCAGATCCAGGAATATGAGAAACAGAACGGGCCTGCGATAGCGGGACTTTTCGCCGTGCGCAAGGATGATGTGGAACGCTATGTAAAAGAGAAGACCGGGACCGAGTACGCAGCAGCCCGGAAAGGGTTGTATGGAAGATGGACAGAAATAGATGATCTGCTTGTTCTTCAGCATGGAGACACGAATTATCGCCCGGTGGAGATTCTAAGCGGAACGGTCTCTGATGAAAACCTGTATCATCTGCATTATATGGGGCGGAGACGGGCTCCTATCTGCCGGAGGAAGAATTTGTTCTGACGGCG
>JAFTFP010000148.1 GCA_017449485.1 Lachnospiraceae bacterium | reverse complement strand
CAATCTTCCGGTTGATCTCCAGGATATCTTCTTCGGAGTGGATCTGCTCGTGATCGCTCTTCTCACTGGCAATCATAAAGGCATTGTTGCCTCTGGGCTGAATCTCCAGATAATCATAGAAATCCGCAATCCGGATCAGCGCCTCCTCCGAGAGCTGACGCAGGATGCCGGAATACAGCTCGCCGAGACAGCAGGCACTGCCCACGATGATCCCCTCCCGGAGCGAAGCCAGCAGGCTCTTGGGGACAATCGGTTTCGTGTGGAAATACTTCAGATGGGATGCGCTGATCATCCGGTAAAGATTGACACGGCCGGTGTCGTTCTTCGCCAGCAGAATGCAGTGATAACGCCTCAGAGACCGGATGACCTCGGGACTTGCGTCCGCCAGGTCATTCATCTCCTGCAGTGTTTTCACATTCTTCTCCTGATCCGCCTTCTCCTGCATCTTCAGGAATACTTCCGCCGTTGCCTCCGCGTCATTCACCGCGCGGTGATGCCCTTCCAGCGTGACATTCAGCAGCTTGGTCACGGCGTCCAGATTATAGCTTCTATGACCCGGGAACAGCGTCCTGGCCATTCCGATGGTGTCCACCGTGATGAAGGCATTCTTCAGCGCAGGCTGATCCGGATGGGCAGCATTCCATCTGGTGATGTTCTCCCGGATAAAGCTGATATCGAATCCGACGTTGTGACCGACCAGTACGCAGTCCTCACAGAATGCGGCAAAAGCCGGCAGAACCGTATCAATGGTTCCGGCATCTTTTACCATTTCGTCGCGGATATTGGTCAGCTTCTGAATGCGGTAGGGAATCGGCTGCTCCGGATTGACGAATTCGGAAAAGCGCTCTGTGATCTTCCCGTCTTCTACCTTGACGGCGCCGATCTCAATGACCTTGTCCCGCTCACAGGAAAAGCCCGTCGTCTCCAGATCGAAGACCACGTAGCGCCCATGCGCCATGCTGTATTCATCAAGCCGCTGCGAAATATGCTCCGGCTCATAGACCATCACACTCTTCGACAGATCGTCGACAATATAGGCTTCACAGCCATAGATAATCTTAAAGAAATCCTTGCCGTCAACCGGCTCCAGGCCTTCTGCCTGCCTGCGTTTGTTCTCCGCCTTTAAAAGATCCTGGCGCACATGATTGGCATCCGGGAAAGCCTGCACTACACCGTGATCCGTGATGGCGATCGCCGGCATTCCCCAGCTGTAGGCGCGCTTGACGATATCACTGCACTCGCTGATGCCGTCCATGTCGCTCATCTTGGTATGGCAGTGAAGCTCCACGCGTTTGCGGACAGCAGTATCTTTTCTGGGCGTGCGGAAATCTGCAGTCTTCATGACACCCGCCACGGACTGGATCGAGATTTCCTTATCATAGGCATCATATTTGGGTACGCCGCGCACGCGGACAAAGGCTCCCTTCTTCAGGGCGCCTTCCAGTTCACCGCGGTACAGCGTGGGAAGAAACAGCTTTACGGCGATGGAATCCGTAAAATCCGTCATGGTGAATTTCGCAATGGTCTTATCGCCCCGGATATCGCGGAACTCTGAAGCCAGAATCTGCCCGCGGATGGTCACCTCGCCGATCTCGCCGACAATATCCTCCATCCGCGTCACGTCCGCATCATCCCGGATGGAGCGGCCGAAAAGAACATCCGGATCTTCACTGCGCCGGATTCCCCGCTGAAAATCATTCTTCTTGCGGTTTCCTTTCAGCGTGCGGGAACCGGCAGCAGCCCCCGTTCTGGTGACACCCGTCTGCGGCTGCTCTGCAGCTTTTTCCTGTGCCGCCTTTTCCTCTTGTCTGATTCCTTCCTGTCCGTCAAGGCGCTGTTCCTCTTCCTGTATCTCAAGGCGCCGCGCCTCTTCCTCCTGCGTCAGCGCATCCAGAACATACCTGGCCTGCACCTGCCGCTCCTGCTCGAGTTTCGCGGCTTCCTCCGCCTCCTCGCGCCGAAGCCCTGACGGCTCATGATAATCCAGCTCTACGCGCGCATCCATTCCGCAGCGTTCCCGCAGGATCTGCTCAATATAGCTGCGGATCCGCTCGCCGCGGCTTCTGGTCAGACAGCTGTCCTCTAAAGAAACCATCATCACATGGTCTGTCGGATAGGTCAGCTTCGCATCGCGGAATATACTGCCGGAGACAGGTGAAATCTGCCACAGCTCCCAGGCGATGGAATCGCCGTACTCTTCCATCAGGCGCTGCAGCGTATACTGCTCCGATAAATGAAACTGCTCTTTGATGTAAACGGTGATCTCTTTCCCAGTGGAGATGCGGTCCGCCAGTGTCTCCTGCATGGCGGAGACATCCCGTCTGTGAATCAGATGGCTGGACTCGATGGAAACGGCATATTTGCTCCGCTCGCGGTTCACCGCAATCCGGGCTACCTCCGTCTCTTCAAACAGATCACTGAGTGCTTCCGTCAGCTGCAGTCCAGGAAATACTTCAAAAAAGGGCTTGGTCATTTTGTCTCCCAGTGATCCAGTTCATACTCAAGTGTGGCAAGAAGCTCATCCTCCGGAACCTTCCGGACAATCTCGCCGCGGCGGATGAGCAGACCCTCGCCGTCTCCGCCTGCAATTCCGATGTCCGCCTCCCGGGCTTCCCCGGGTCCGTTCACAGCGCAGCCCATGACCGCCACCTTGATATTGTAAGGATATTTCTGAACCATTTTTTCAACTGCATCAGCCAGTCCGATCAGATCAATCCGGGTCCGGCCGCAGGTCGGGCAGGACGTGACCTCCACGCCGCCCTCACGAAGCTTTAAATCGCGCAGAATCTGCCTGGCAGAGCGGATTTCCTCCACCGGATCTCCCGACAGGGAAACACGAATGGTATCACCGATGCCCTGATAGAGAATGATGCCCAGACCCACTGCTGATTTGATGTTTCCGCCATAAACTGTTCCGGCTTCTGTAATTCCCACATGCAGCGGATAGTCGGTCCGCTGTGCGAGCAGCTCATGCGCCTTCGCACAGGTAATGACATCTGAAGACTTGATGCTGATCACGATCTGATCATATCCGCAGTCTTCCACCATTCCCACCTTGTCCAGGGCGCTCTCCACCAGCCCCTCCGGTGTGACGCCATGATACTTTTCCACCAGATGCTTCTCGAGCGATCCGCTGTTGACGCCCACACGGATCGGAACCTTTCTCTCGCGGGCACAGCTGACCACCTCGCGGATCCGCTCCGGTCCGCCGATATTGCCGGGGTTGATCAGGATTTTGGCCGCGCCGTTTTCAATGGCAGCAATGGCCATGCGATAATCAAAATGAATATCCGCCACCAGCGGAATATGGATCTGCTTCCGGATCTCCCCGATGGCCTTCGCCGCCTCGAGGGTCGGGCAGGTACAGCGGATAATCTCGCAGCCGGCCTCCCCCAGGCGCAGAATCTGCGCGACCGTTGCCTGCACATCCTCGGTTCGTGTATTGGTCATCGACTGAATCGCAATCGGGCTGCCGCCGCCGATGGTGACATTTCCGATCTGCACTTTTCTGGTTTTGTCGCGATAACTGAACTGTTTATCCATATAATCCGTAAATCCTTTCATCTTGAAACTATCTGAGCACGCTGCCTTCAGCTCTCGTCTGAAAATGATATCTGGAATGCGTATCTGAAGTGCTTATCTGAACAGGCGGGCAATGTCATTGAACAGAACCGCAATGACCAGCATGAACAGGAGTGCTGCACCGATCAGATGCACCATGCCCTCTTTTTCCGGCGGCAGCGGTTTGCCTCTGACTACTTCGATCAGAAACAGGAGCAGTCGTCCGCCGTCCAGCGCCGGAATCGGCAGCAGGTTCATAATGCCCAGATTAATCGTCAGCAGGCAGGACAGATTCAGGAAGGACAGAACCATGGTCGGAAGTCCCAGCGGCTTGGTCGCTTCGTAGGTCTCGTCCACTACCTGCACGACGCCGACCGGGCCTGCAAGATCATCCAATGAGAAGTGGCCCTTGAGCATGGATCCCAGGGACATGAAAGTCGCCCGGGCCCAGTACTGCGCCTCATAGAATGCATAGCGGATCAGATCCAGCCCTCTGGGGGTCAGCACATGGCCGCCTCCCACCAGACCGATATAATACCGCTCATCCTCCTCGTAATATTTCGGCGTCAATGTTACTGTATTGCGCACACCGTCCCGCTCATAAGTCACTTCCAGCGGCTCGCCGTAATTCAGCATGGAAATCACGCTGATTTCGCGATACACATGAATCCGGGTGTGGCCGATCTTCACAATGGTGTCTCCCGCCTCAATGCCGGCCTCCTGGGCAGCTGAATTCTCCATAACACTGTTTACGATGGGCAGATCCGAGCCGGAGAAGCCGACAATAATCAATGCCAGCAGAAATCCGATGATAAAATTCATCATCGGTCCCGCCAGAACGGTGGCAATACGCTGCCAGACCCCCGCGTTGCGGAAAGCATGCTCATCATAGGGATCCTGACCGTCCTCCAGCGGATCCATCCCGTCGAAAATGCAGGCGCCGCCGAAGGGCAGCGGCTTGATGCAGAAGGTCGTTTCTCCATGCTGCCACTCCACAAGGGACGGTCCCATGCCGATATCGAATTCCTTCACACGGATCCCGCTGCGTCTGGCTATGGCGTAGTGACCGAACTCATGTCCGACCACAATGACGCTGAATATCACAAGAAAAATCAGTATGCTGACTCCCATAGATCTCCTATCATCCTGTTCTGTTGTTTATTCCGTCCGCCGGCTGCTGAACTGCCGCCGGTCTTTTAGTTTTCTTTACAAAGCTGCGCGCACAGCCGCCCGGGTCTGCCGCTCTGTCTCCAGGATTTCCCCCAGGGAGGGATCCGGAATCACATTGTGCCGCACCATGGTCTCTCCGATGAGATCGTAAATATCCAGGAAGCGGATTTCATCCCTGAGGAACAGGCGGACCGCCTCTTCGTTTGCCGCATTGAATACCGTCGGCATGGAGCCGCCGGCTTTTGCCGCCAGCCGGGCGAGCGGCAGGCCCAGGAAGGTCTCCGTGTCCGGTCTTTCAAAATGCAGATCGCCGATTTCGAACAGATCCAGCGGCTTGATCTCCAGCGGTTTCCGGTCCGGATAGAACAGTGCGTACTGAATCGGCAGATGCATATCCGGTGATGCCAGATGTGCCATCACCGAGCCGTCTTCATAAGCCACCATGGAATGGACAATGCTCTGCGGCTGTACAACGACTTCGATCCGGTCCTCCGGCACATCGAACAGCCAGCAGGCTTCCATGACCTCCAGGCCCTTATTCACCAGCGAAGCGGAATCAATGGTCACCTTCGCGCCCATATCCCAGTTCGGATTGTGAAGTGCATCCCTGGCCGTCATGTTCTCCAGATCTGCGCGCTTCTTCCCGCGGAAGGTTCCGCCGGAGCAGGTCAGCAGAATTTTAGAGACACGCTGCGCCGGTTCGCCGTTCATGCACTGGAAGATGGCGCTGTGCTCAGAGTCCACCGGAAGAATCTGCACGCCCTTCTTCCTGGCTGCCGGCATGATCAGATGCCCGGCTGTCACCAGCGTCTCCTTGTTGGCCAGGGCGATGGTCTTGCCGGCCTCAATCGCCGCCAGCGTCGGACGGATTCCGATCATGCCGACCACTGCGTTCAGAAACAGATCCGCCTCTTCACATCTGGCAATCTCGATCATTCCGCCCATGCCGTGCATGACAGTGGTTTCCTTCAGATCTCCGATCCGCGCGCGCAGCTCCGCCGCCGCCGATTCATCCCACATACAAACAAGCCCGGGATGAAACGCCCGAACCTGTTCTTCCATCTTCTTTACATTGCTTCCGGCCGCCAGTGCGGCCACTTTCAGCTCCTCCGGATACGACCGGACGATATCCAGCGCCTGTGTGCCGATCGATCCGGTAGACCCGATGATTGAAATGCTTTTCATGTAGTTCTAAATCCCCTTTATGTTGATTTGCCGGTCAGTCCAGCACCCCGATCAGCCAGGCTGCCAGAAAGTAAAGAACCGGCGCAGTAAAAATCACGCTGTCAAAGCGGTCCATGATGCCGCCGTGTCCGGGAATCAGATGGCCGTAATCCTTGAGTCCCTCGTTCCGCTTGATGCCGGATGCCGCCAGGTCTCCGATCTGGCCGATCAGGTTCCCGCAGAAACCGATCAGGGCGAACTGCCAGAAATAGTATTCCCTGTAAACAGCTGCAATGAGCGCCGCTGCCAGCAAACACAGAATCACAGAACCGGCAATTCCCCCGATCGCGCCCTCAATGGTTTTCTTCGGCGAAAGTACCGGTGCCAGCTTATGCTTTCCGAATTTTCTTCCGGCAAAATAGGCACAGGTATCTCCGATCCAGGAGCAGAAGAAAATCAGTGCGTAGACAATCTTGCCGTAAGGCAGAAACAGTGCGCGGTAGATGAAGGAAATCATCACCGGCGCATAGATAAACGCTGCCACGGCGTGCAGCATCCGGTCGTGATGATCCTTTGGGAAGCGAAAGACAAACAGCCCCATCTCGCACAGAAACAGCAAGATAATCAGACAGAGCGTCAGCATATTCGCATTGCCGAGCTCCGGTCCGGCTGCCGCTGACAGATCCCACATTCTGGCGGGATTCGTCTTAGTCTCCAGCATCAGTCCCGCGTACAGCACGATCGTCGCGATCATGCCCGGCACTTCCGGCAGACTGATTCTGCTTCCCTGCTCGCGCACGCCCAGCGCACCCGTCAGCTCATAATAGCCGATCAGCGACACCAGCATCAGAGCCGCTGCCATCCACCTGCCGCCGATCAGCCCGAGCACAACCGTCGCAATGAAAATGATGATGCCGCTGATCACTCTTTCCTTCATGCTTTTTCTTCCTTCAGCCCGCCGTACTTGCGGTCTCTGTGGTTATAAGCCTCGATCGCCTTCTCCAGCTCCTGCTTCGTGAAATCAGGCCACGCTGCGTCCGTGAAGTACAATTCGGAATAGGCAATCTGCCAGAGGAGGAAATTGGAGATCCGCTCCTCTCCGCAGGTTCGGATCAGCAGATCCGGATCCGGCAGTCCCGCCGTATCCAGCTGGGCATTTAAGCCTTCAATGCTCATGCATTCATCCAGAACCTGGGCAAAATATGACCGGCTCAGCTCACCGGCTGCCTGTGCTGCATCAAATGCCTTCATCGCAGCTTTTCTGGCTGCGCGGGCAATTTCATCCCGGCCGCCGTAGTTGATCGCGATCTGGAAATGAATTCCGGTGTTATTGCGGGTCTCGTTCTCCAGGTGCGTGATGGATTCCTGCAGATCCGGATCCAGCATGCTGCGTTCGCCGATCACGCGGATGCAGACATTGTTCTTCGCGCACTTGACCAGTGATGTCTTCATATAGGTACGCAGAAGATTCATCAGCGCCTTCACTTCATTGTCCGGCCTGGACCAGTTCTCCGTGGAAAAGGCATAAACAGTCAGATAGCGGACCCCCATGTGATCCGCATCCTCCAGAATCTGTTCCACGACCTTCGCGCCCTGGGCATGACCCATCGTGCGCGGAAGTCCTCTGCGTTTCGCCCAGCGGCCGTTGCCATCCATAATGATGGCAACGTGCTGCGGGATGATATATTCCGTACTCAAACCGTCATGATCTCCTTCTGCTTCGCTTCAATCAGCTGATCAATCTCCTTGCCCTTCTTGTCGATCAGTTTCTGAAGATCATCTTCCAGATCAGCTGCCACGTCCTCAGAGATCTCCGAAGCCTTCTTCAGCTTCTTGATCTCATCCGTGCCGGCGCGGCGGATATTGCGCAGCGAGACCTTGGCCTCCTCGCCCATCTTCTTGACTTCCTTGGCCAGATCCTTACGTCTTTCCTCTGTCAGCTCCGGGAAGACCAGACGGATCACCTGACCGTCATTGGTCGGGTTGATGCCGAT
>JAFTFP010000147.1 GCA_017449485.1 Lachnospiraceae bacterium | reverse complement strand
CCTTCTTCACTTCTTCTGCAGGTGCCTGCTCCTTCGCTTTCGCCGCGGCGCGGCTCAGACTAGCTTTTCCTACTGACATAACTGATCTACCTCCTTTGCCAGATTCAGATACTCCTTGGCGCTTCTTGCGCTGCGCTTATACACGACGACAGTGCTGCTGGCGTCCTGTGCCCATTCGATGGCACTGTCTACATGGATCACATTGTTGAAAACCCGGATATCATCCAGCTCGCGCAGGGTCTGTGCGGTCTGATGATAGTAGTTCTTGCGCTCGTCCACCTTGGTAATCAGAACACCCAGAATGGAGAGTCCCGGCGCCATCTGCCGGATTTTGTCTATGAACTCAAACATGTTGGCGAGGCCGAACAGTCCCCAGGGGGTCGCCTCCACCGGCACAATGACGTAATCGGAGGCGATGAGGATATTCATCACCCAGCCGCCCAGGGTCGGCGGCGCATCGATCAGGATATAGTCATATTGCCCGGATGCCTTGACAGCGGCGAGCAGCTTCGAGAGGATGAATTCCCGCTGCCACTTCGGGAACAGATCCATCTCAATCTGGCTCATCAGCGTGGACGACGGGATCAGATCGATGTTCTCCTGTCCGCTTGGAATAATGAATTCCGACAGATCCTTTTCCTGTGTAACTGCAGTGTACAGGTTCTGCCCGCCTGAAGCAAGAGACAGCACCTCGTCCTCGTCCAGAAAGGAAAGTGAGAGGTTCAGCTGCATGTCGCCGTCCACCAGCAGAACCTTCCGGCCCATGGCCGCCAGGGCGCTGCCCAGGTTGGCGCAGGTGGTGGATTTGCCGCTGCCGCCTTTATTGTTGGCAAAGCAGATAGTATGTGTGGTCTTGTTCTTTTTCATAAGATTGGCTCCGCATCCATTCCCGGATAAAGTACTTCGATTCGATTGCGGCGCAGATATTCGAGCCACGCGCTGTCCGGCTTTACGTCCGTGATGATCATGTCGACCTCGTCCAGCTTACAGACTCTCGAGAAGCCGACCTTGCCGAATTTGGAGCTGTCGGCGGCGAGAATCCTGCGCGCACCGGCATGCATCATGGCCTGCTTGGTCTGAGCAAAAACTTCATTTCCTTCGGTGATGCCGCGCTCTAAGTCCAGTCCCTTGCAGGACAGAATGGCTTTCTCCACGTTGAAGGAGGAAAGGCCTTCAATCGCACCCGGCCCGGTCAGGGCGAGATACTCTCCCTTCAGGCTGCCGCCGGACGCAATGATGTTCCAGCCCTGTACATCTGAGAGCTCCAATATGATTTCGATAGAGTTGGTGACGACTGTCAGATTTTTTTTCTGTTTGATGGCCTTGGCAATATAGATCGCGGTCGTGCTGGCGTCGAGCATGATGTGATCGCCGTCCTGGATGAGGGAGGCCGTCAGCTCCGCGATCCGCTGCTTGGCGGCTGCGTTGTGATGCCGGCGCACATTAAAGGGGAGGTCGATGCCCGTGCTGCCTGCCGCAGCAGTCTCATTGAAGACTGCGCCGCCGTAGCTCTTGGTGGCAATGCCTTCGCGGTCCAGCCGATCCAGATCGCGGCGGATCGTCTCCTCCGAGACGCCGTACTCGGCCGCCAGATCGCTGACATATACTTTTTTCTGATCCTGGAGCTTTTCGACGATGTGGTTTCGCCGCTCCAGTGCAAGCATATTCATAGCCGCTCCTTTACCCTGACTGCTTCCCGACGCCTTCCGGGCGTTGCGCAGCTGGTCACCGCGCCGGGAAACGGAGGGGGTCACAGGACAGACCGGATGATCTGCTCATCCGGATTCGGAATCACAGCGCTGTCCAGGTACATACCGCCTTCCGCGACGCCATCTTTTGCCTTGGCGATCGCCGCCTCGCAGGCGGCCACCTCGCCGGTCAGAACGAGGTAGGACTTGCCGCACATGCCCTTGGCAATCCGGACCTCGATGAGGTCCACAATAGCAGTCTTGGCCGCGATATCCGCGGCGACAATGATCGAGGAGACATCGTAGGTTTCAAGGATGCCCAGCGCATTGACGTTTTCCACCTGTGTGGTGCCGTACAGCGCGGGAAAAATGGATTCAGGGGGATTACCCAGCACGAAGCTGTCGATGTACTGCTCGAAGTAGGCGCCTTTTACCGCTTCGATCGCGGCGCTGACCGCGGAGAGCTCTCCCGCAATCAGGGCGATGTATTTGCCGGGGCAGACGGTCTGGGCTTCCAGCAGGTCGACCTGGGCGGTTTTGACCATGCGGTCCGCCGCGAGAATGCCGGTCGGCGTTGTCTTAAATTCGATCATTCCGATTGCTCTGCTCATAGTTCCTCACATTCCATACGTCTTTTTCATCAGACAAGTGCTTCGATTTCTACGGCCTGTTCCGTGACCCGTGCAACTCTTCCGTCGATGGATGCGTGGATCGGAACGGAAAGCCCGTCTGCCGGTGCTCCGATCACCTGTCCGCATCTTACGAGATCGCCTTCCGCGACACATGCACGGGCCGGGGCGCCGATGTGCTGGCTCATCCGCTCTGTGACTCTGTGGACGGAAATAACCTGATCATTCAGGGGCGCCGGCTTGTTGTAGCGGGTCAGGCCCAGTCTGGCTTCAAGGCGCTCTTCAGGAACGCGTCTGAAGGAACGGGCGGAATTTACCGCAGCGGCTTCTTCGATTCTCGGCGCCTTGACACCTTTGGCCCGAAGACCGTTCTTGTAGGCGGTGATCAAGGTTCTGGGCGAGAGTCCCTGCGGGCAGGAATAGAGCTCGCAGGTTCCGCAGGAGCTGCAGAAGAAGGTGTTCAGGAACACTTCTGTATTCTGAAAATCCTGGTTTGCTGCGCTGCGCATGAATTTGTGCGGCTCGATCGGATGGCCCAGCAGGTGCCGCGGGCACAGATCTGTGCACATCTGGCACTGGCAGCAGACCGATGCAGCGCGCTTTAAATCGATGGAGATCTTCGCGCTCATGCGCTGGATCAGGATATGCTCCCGGGGCAGAATCAGAATGGCGTTGGTGGTCTTGGTGACCGGATCGGTCGATCTGCCCATACGTCCCATCATCGGGCCGCCCACCAGATAAACGGGATGGGCTGTCGTGATGCGGCCGGCCTGAGCGGCGACCTCTTCCAGCGGCGTGCCCAGCGGGACGCGCACGGTCACGGGATGTTCCACTTCTCCCACAACGCTCACCAGCTTGTCCGTCACCGGAGCGCCCTGGTTTAAATATCTGGAGATGTTGTAGACCGTCTCGACGTTGAAGACGGCGACGCCTGCCTCGATCGGCAGTCCGCCCGGGCGGATCTGCATTCCTGTGGCCTCATAGATCAGAACCACCTCGTCGCCCATGGGATAAGCACTCTTCAGCTCGTGAATCCGCAGTCTCGGATAATGACCGATCACCGCCTGCAGCGCCTCAATGGTCTCGCGGTACTCGGATTTGATGCCGATGATGCCCTCCCCGGCGCCGACGGTTTCGGCGATCAGGGAAAAGGCCGCGAGGATCTCATCCGCATGAAGCTTCAGCAGCTGTCTGTGGAGCTTCAGAAGCGGTTCGCACTCTGCGCAGTTGAGCAGAATAACCTCCGCCTTGTCGCTCAGCTTCGCGTAGGTCGGAAAACCTGCGCCGCCGGCGCCGACGGTTCCGCTGCTCTTTATAATCTCGGATAATTCCTGTATCGTCATCTTTTGACCTTATGCCGCAGGCATCAGTGTCACATCGGCGGCGTGCCTGCGCGCTGCCGATGGAGTGAGACGGTGCTCTGGAGTGGGACGGTGCTCTGTCCCCTCGTCCCACCGGAGTCTTACTCGTAGATCTTCAGGTCGTTCTCGTCGTCGACGATGCCGACGATGGCGGCATCGATGGGGGATTCGGAGGAACCGGTGCCGATGCGGGCGGCACTGCCGGTGGCAACGAGTACTGTTTCACCGATGCCGGCTCCGATGTTGTCGATGGCCACGATGTTGCCCGCCTTCATATGCATTTCCGGAAGCGGTTCGATGATCATGAATTTGTTTCCGATCAGGTTGGTGCTTTTTCTCGTGGAGATCAGACTTCCCACTACCTTGCCTACTATCATCTGTTTTTCCTCACTTGTTTATCT
>JAFTFP010000146.1 GCA_017449485.1 Lachnospiraceae bacterium | reverse complement strand
GGTTCTGACTCTTGATGAAATTCACGACGGACGTCACTTCTTCATCCGAGACAAAAGCGCCCTGAATCCGGGCAGGCTTCGGATAGCCCTGCGGGAAGAACAGCATGTCGCCCTTTCCAAGCAGCTTCTCCGCGCCGTACATATCCAGAATAGTTCTGGAATCTACGCCCTGGGAAACAGCAAAGGCAATCCGGCTCGGCATGTTGGCCTTGATCAGGCCGGTGATGACATCAACGGACGGTCTCTGTGTCGCAATGATCAGGTGCATGCCAGCGGCACGCGCCAGCTGAGCCAGTCGACAGATAGAAGTCTCGACTTCGCTCTTGGCTACCATCATCAGATCGGCCAGCTCGTCGACGATAATCACCATCTGCGGCATATATTTCATGTTGTCCGGAAGCGTTCCTGCTTCCTTCAGCTGCATGACTTTCGCGTTATAGCCTTTGATATCTCTGACCGCCTGCTCCTCGAACAGCCGGTAGCGATGTTCCATCTCGGCAACTGCCCAGTTCAGCGCCGCAGATGCCTTCTTGGCCTCTGTCACGACCGGAATCAGCAGATGCGGGATGCCGTTGTAGACAGAAAGCTCGACGATCTTCGGATCGATCATGACGAGCTTGACCTCTTCCGGCGTCGCCTTGTACAGAATACTCATGATGATGCAGTTGATGCACACGGACTTACCGGATCCGGTTGCACCTGCAATCAGCATATGCGGCATCTTGGCAATATCACCCACGATGGTGGAGCCGCCAAGATCTTTACCGACTGCGAAGCCGACCTTACTCTTGAAACCGCGGAACTCCGGCGTGTCGAGGATATCCCGCAGCATGACTACAGAGGTGGTCTTGTTCGGGACTTCAATTCCGATGGCGGATTTGCCCGGAATGGGTGCTTCGATACGGATTCCCGCCGCCGCCAGAGCCAGCATGATATCATCCTGCAGACCCACAATCTTGCTGACCTTGACGCCGACCTCCGGCTGCAGCTCATAACGCGTGACAGAAGGTCCCTGACTGATATCCGTAATCTTGACATTGACATCAAAGGTGCGCAGCGTCTCCTGCAGACGCAGAGCCGTCTCCTGCAGCTCCCGCTCGGATTCCTGGTTATGTTCGTTTTCACCGGGCTTGAGCAGATTGATGGACGGGAAAATATATCGTCTGGGCACTCTTCTGGGCGCGGGCGGGATGACCGGCGCCTGCGCTGTCTGGACGGGTTTTTCCTCTGTGCCGGCAGCCCCTGCCTGAACTGCATCGCTCTGCATGCCGATCCGGCTCTCTGCAGCGGTTCCGGACTGCGCATCCTCGCGGTGAACTGCAATCGCTTCCAGCTCCCTCGTATCCGGCGCAGGTCTTTCCGCTGACGCAGTTTCCTTCTCAGGCGCAGGTTCAGAGACCTCTTCTGCCCCGGTTTCCATGTCTGTCTCTGCCCTGGCTTCTTTACTGTATTCCTCCGCGGCCTGTTCTGCCGGCATCGCATCGTTTTCCACCTGAACCGGCTCCTGCTCATACGCATCCCGGCTCCACGCAGGTGTCTGCTCTTCCGGACCAGCTTCCTGCATGGCATCCGTCTCAGACTCCGTCGAAGGGGCATAGGTTTCCGGTGCATCATCTTCCGCATACTCCGCGTAGGACTCATATTCTTCCTCTGCGGTATCGGAAATCTCTTCCTCGTCCGAATAGTCGATCAGGTGTCCCTGCAGCTCCTGTCCCGCGGGATGCGGGTAAGCCCCGGACTCTGCGGGCTCGTCCTCCCAGGTGTCGCCCGGGTTGATCTCATGCATATTGTTATGATAGACCCCCTCCGGCCCCCGGAAGGTCTCATACCCCTCAGCAGCTTCATCCAGTTCTGTGCCGGGCGCAGCCATTCCGTCCGGATACAGTATCCGATCGTTTTCTTCCTCTTCTCTGCGCAGCTGCTCTTCCATCTCCTGCTGTCTTCTGCGCTGCTGTTTCTCTTCCTTCTTCTCCCGGCTCTTCCGGAAATAATCCTCCATAAAGCCGCCGGATGAGCGATGTGCCTTGTCGCGCATATTCATCGCCTGCATCTGAGAGCGGCTGCCCGGCTGATCCTCCTCCGGATAAGCAGGCTGCTCCTCCGGATCATAATCATCGTACAGATATTCCTCTTCGTCATATTCCCCGGACAGCTCCATCTGTCTGCGGCGCTCTGCCTGTTCGCGCTCCAGCTGACGCTGTTCTTCTCTGCGCCGCTGCAGCTGTTCCTCTCTGCGCTCCCGGATCTCATTTCTTCGTTCCTGGCGCTCCATAGCAAGCTCCCGGGTCCGTTCCTGTCCATCAGAAAGCAGTTCCTGAAGCGAACGCTCAGACAGCAGAAGAATGCAGATCAGCCCGGTGATCATGAGAACCAGAACGGTGCCGAACATTTTCAGCAGGGAATAAAGAAGATATGCCAGGGAACCGCCCAGAACACCGCCGCCGTTGCGCCCCTCTGCGCAGTGGCGATAGATTTCCACGATGCTGTAGCGGACCATCTCCTGCGGGTAGTGCGCCGTCAGATCAAAGATAACGCTGACCAGCAGATAGAGAACAACCACACAGACGGTGCGGCGCACAATATTGTAGTCATACAGATGGATCATCCAGTAAACGACCAGCCCGAAGACAAAAACAGGGAAAATATAGGCCATTTTGCCGAAAAGGCCGAACTGAATGCCGCTGAAAAAGGCTCCGACAGGGCCCAGAATCCTGAAATTGGAAAGAAACAGGAAAATCATTCCTGCGATCAAAGCGATCAGAGACAGATCCTGATTCAGTGTACCGCTCTTTTCCTGTGTTTTCGTGGAAGAACGCTTCCTTGCAGAAGATGCGCTGCCCGAAGAAGAGCGGGTACTGCTCGTCTTTCTGCCTGATGTACCGGCTGACCGGCTGCCCGCCGGACGTCGTGAAGAACCGGATGTTTTGGATGCCATTCAATTACCTCGCAAAATAAAAAACTTTCCGCTGACTTCCTGTCTGCAGCGGATCAGATGTCGAAATCATCGTCATCGCTGATTTCAATGTCAAAATCGTCCTCCGCGCCGTTTTCATCGTCCTGCTGAAGCGGAAAATCATAGTCCATCTCTTCATGCGGCCGCTTTTCCGGCACCGGAAGCGGATTGTGAATCTTATCAGCCATATATCCTCCCGGGCCCTGCACCAGGCCATTTCTCAAAACAAGGGCCAGACACCTTGGTGGCTGACCCCGCTGAACCTATCATAAGCTCCGGAAAACAAAGCGGTTACTCTTCGTCCGGCTCATCCCAGTTGTGATAGACAGCCTGCACATCATCATCCTCATCCAGAAGATCCAGAATACGGCGAATGCGCTTGATATCTTCCTCATTGGAAAGTGTGACGTAGTTCTGAGGGATCCGGGTCACTTCTGCTGACGCCACTGCGATTCCGGCTTCCTGCACGGCCTTGTTTACTGCCTCAAAATCCTCCGGTGCCGTCAGAATCTCGAAGCTGTCTTCCTCTTCCTTGACATCCTCTGCGCCGGCATCCAGCACAACCATCATCAGGTCATCTGCTGTCAGATCGCATTCCTCGCGATCGATGATAATCTGTCCCTTCTCATCAAACATATAGGAGACACAGCCGGGCGTTCCGACATTTCCGCTTCCCTTGGAGAAAGCTGCGCGCACGTTGGCAGCTGTGCGGTTGGCATTGTCGGTCAACGTATCTACGATAATAGCAATGCCCGCAGGCCCGTACCCTTCATAGGTATTGTTCTGATAAGTTACATTGCCGACATCACCGGCTGCCTTCTTGATGCCCCGCTCAATGGTATCATTCGGCATATTGTTGGCCTTGGCCTTGGCTACGATCTGCGACAACTTGAAGTTATTGGCAGGATCCGGTCCGCCTTCCTTGACGGCAACGGCGATCTCGCGGCCGATCATGGTGAAGATCTTTCCCTTGGCCGCATCGTTCTTTTCCTTCTTGTGCTTGATGTTCGCAAACTTCGAATGTCCTGACATGTTTCTTTACCCTCTTTCTTCTTGTTCCATGCTGTTAAAGCTGCTTTAATGATACTCTCTGAACCTGCTGTCTGGCAACAGAAAGTACACGGAAGCGGTATCCCTGATAGTCTATGACAAAATGCTCATCCTCTGCCGGGATCCGATCCATCCGGCCGATCAGAAAGCCGTTGAGTGTCTCCGCCCGCTCATCTTCGAAGCTGATACCGAAGCGGTCTTCCAGCTCCGTCAGCGGTGTCCGCCCGTCCAGAATGAATTCATTCCGATTGGAGGTGGCATGAATATGTGTTTCATCCTCATCATATTCATCCATGATATTTCCGACAATTTCTTCCAGAATATCCTCCATGGTCAGAAGGCCCGCTGTCTGTCCATATTCATCGATGACGACTGCCATCTGCGCCTTGCTGCTCTGCATCTGTCTGAAAAGAGCATCGACGTTTTTCGTCTCCGGAATGACCAGCGGCGTTCTCAGAAGGCTTCCTGCCTCCGCATCGCCAAGCTCCTGCAGCGTCTTCATCCCGTTTTCAGCCTTTTCCTCACGGCATCGAACCGCATCCTTTAAGTGAACAATTCCGATAATATGGTCGATATTTTCCTCATAGACAGGAAAACGGCTGTTCCGGGCTGTGAGCATGAACCGGACTGCATCATCGAGTTTCATTTCGCTGTCCAGTCCGATGATATCGCCTCGATGCGTCATGATATCCTGCGCTTCCTTCTCGG
>JAFTFP010000145.1 GCA_017449485.1 Lachnospiraceae bacterium | reverse complement strand
TTCCTGTCTTTTCCGCAAGCTCCGTCTCACTGGGAAGCTTCGTCTCTTTGCGGCGTTTCATCCGGCTGCACTGGCGGCGCAGCTGTGCCGCCAGAATTTCATATTTTGCCGCCATAAAAAATAGTCCTTTCTGCACAGGGCAGAGAGTATTTCCTATCGACTTTTCCGGATGCGGGGTGAAAAAAACTTAAACGATTGCATACCTTTTGTTGATTTTTCAGCGGCATTAAAGGAGACTGCGCCGGCCGGAATCGTAGATAATCCCTCTTTTTTCTGTGCAAAATCTGTAAAAAAGGCCACATTTTGCCCAAGCTGTATTCTTTTCAATTATAACACACAAAGTTGTATTTGTTCGCTTTCACGTATTTGCCTCCGGAGGGCCCCGGCGCATTGACCTTGGGCGGCCTTGATGGTTTGATGGATGCAGGGGAGAAAATCCCACGGAACGATCATTCATATTTGATGGATAGGAGGAAAAAAGATGAAAAAGTTAATCGCTCTTATGCTGACTGGCTGCATGGTGGCGACGATCGCAGGCTGTGCCGCTGCTCCCGCTCCCGCAGCTCCTGCTGCAGAATCCGCTGCAGAAGAAGAGGCTGCTCCCGCTGAGGAAGCTGCTCCCGCAGAAGGCCTGATCAAGGTCGGCGTCGTCAACAATCCGCCTTCAGAGTCCGGCTATCGCGAAGCCAACGTAAACGACTTCATCAACGTCTTCACAGCAGACAACGGCTATGATGCCAAGTTCTTCTACAGCATCAAGAATGATGAGCAGCTCTCCGCTGCCCGCCAGTTCATCACAGATGGTATTGATTACCTCCTGATCTCCGCCGCTGAGACCACCGGCTGGGATGCAGTCCTGAAGGATGCACAGGACGCCGGCATCAGCGTTTTCCTGTTTGACCGTATGATCGACTGCGATCCTGAGCTGTTCGAGGCCGCTGTTGTCTCCGACATGGCACAGGAAGGTGAGACGGCTGTTAACTGGCTGCTTTCCCTTGATCTTCCGGAATACAATGTCATCCACATCCAGGGCGCGATGGGCAGTGATGCTCAGCTCGGCCGTACCGGTGCACTGGACGCGCAGTTTGAGTCCGGCAAGATGAACAAGGTTGTTCAGCAGACAGCGACATGGGATGAAGCGGAAGCGAAGAAGATCGTTGAGTCCGTCATCAACTCCAAGGAGCCCTTCAACGTAATCTATGCCGAGAACGACGGCATGGCCAAGGGCGCTGTCGCAGCACTGGACGAAGCCGGCATCACACACGGTGTAGACAAGGACGTCGTCGTCATGGGCTTTGACTGCAATAAGTGGGCACTTCGCGAACTGCTGGCAGGCAACTGGAACTATGATGGACAGTGCAGCCCGTTCCAGGCTCAGGTGATCAGCGATATGATCCAGACCCTTGAGAGCGGCGGAACCATCGAAGGCCTGAACGATGCGAAGCAGATCATCTCTGTTGAGAAAGGCTTCGATGCCCGCGAGATCACTGAGGAAGACATTGCGACCTACGGACTGGGTGAGTAATCCGGACAGTGAAACAGCAGTCTGAATCAGCAATTGTAAAAATGTAAATCAGAGAGCGCGGTGTGGATGAGTGGAGAAATCTGCGGTCCGTACCGCGCTCTTTTAAGACAGCAGCTTACAGGAGAAGAGCGGATGGAAAATGATATCGTTTTAACGATGCGGGGGATCTGCAAATCCTTTCCGAACGTAAAAGCTCTGGACCATGTGGACTTTACGCTTCGCAAAGGCAAAATCCACGCACTGATGGGAGAAAACGGCGCCGGCAAGTCCACGCTGATCAAAGTACTGACAGGTGTCTATTCCATGGATGAGGGAGAGATCCGCATCGATGGAATTGATCATCCGATCGTGATCCGCTCTCCGCAGGAAGCGCAGAATTACGGAATCAGTACAGTTTACCAGGAGATCACCCTGTGCCCGAATCTGACGGTCGCTGAAAACATGTTTATCGGCCGCACGCCGGGAAAAACCGTGGACTGGAAAACCATGGAGCAGCGCGCCGGCGAGCAGCTGGATAATCTCGGCATTCCGGCCAGACCCAGACAGCAGCTGGGAAGCTGCTCTTTAGCAGTGCAGCAGATGGTGGCCATTGCCAGAGCAGTGGATACCGACTGCAAAGTTCTGATTCTGGACGAACCGACCTCTTCGCTGGATGACACGGAAGTCGCCATGCTGTTCAAGCTGATGCGGGAGCTGAGGGAGCGGGGCGTCGGAATTATTTTCGTCACCCACTTTCTGGAACAGGTCTATGAGGTCAGCGACCAGATCACGGTTCTTCGGAACGGCGAACTCGTCGGTGAGTATGAAGTGAAGGATCTGCCGCAGGTCGAGCTGGTCGCGAAGATGATCGGCAAGGACCTCGAAGAACTGTCTGTCATCAAAAAGCAGGAGCGGGCGGAGGATGAGAAGCAGGAGATTCTGTATGAGGCGGAAGGCCTCTCCAGCTCCGAGAGCAAGCCGTTTGATTTCCATATTGCAAAAGGTGAAGTCAACGGGTTTACGGGTCTTCTGGGATCCGGGCGAAGCGAGAGCGTGCGCGCGATCTTCGGGGCGGATCAGGTGACAGGCGGCAAAGTCACCATGAAAGGAAAGCCTGTCAAAATCAGCAAGCCGCTCGATGCGATGCGCAGCGGAATCGGGTATCTTCCTGAAGACCGGAAGGGTGACGGCATCATCGCAGATCTGTCCGTGCGGGACAATATCATTCTCGCGCTGCAGGTGATTCAGGGTATGGGACATCCCTTCTCCCGGGCGCAGGCGGAAGCCTTCGCAGACGAGTACATTAAGGCGCTG
>JAFTFP010000144.1 GCA_017449485.1 Lachnospiraceae bacterium | reverse complement strand
TCCCCTAGACCGATGAGTTCCCAACGGAAGAACCGGCCGGGAATGCGCATGAGGGTGTAGTAAAAGAAGGGAGGGTCCACAGCAAAGATGAAGAAATTTGAGCCGATTTTCACCGAGGAAGAGCGGAAAAAGCTGACCAGGAAAAACAAAGCGAAAATTAGAAAATGTTTGGAAAACGTGGATCCGGAACTGATCAAGCTGCATGAGAAAACCATCGAGGACGCCGCCAGCTATGCGACCTGCCTGGAGGAAATCAACCGGCAGATCGAGCGCGACGGCTATGTCGATGAGTACCAGAACGGTGAGAACCAGTGGGGCGTCAAAAAGTCAGTCGCTGCCGAACTAAAACCGAAGTATTCGCAGATCTATCAGGGCCTGATTAAACAGCTGAAAGAACTGCTGCCGTCAGAGGGTGAAAAGGATGCGGCTGCCGAAATCATGGAATTCCTGAACGCCGGGCGATAGTGAACTATCCGAAGCTTTACCTGCAGGCGATCCGAGACGGCCGGATTCCGGCATGCAAGAAGATCAAAGCAGTCTATGAACGTGAGTGTGCCTGGATGGATCAGCCGCCGGATGATCCGGAATTCACCTACAGATTTGATGAGGAATTAGGCCAGAGACACATCGATTTCATGCAGAAATTCTGCCGCCAGTCGAAAGGAAAGAGCGGAAAACAGCTCATTAAGTTCGATCTGTTCCAACTCGCGAAGATGCAGCTGATCTTCGGCTGGGTCGACAAAGAGACAGGACACCGGCGGATCAATGAGGTCGTCGACATCCGCGCCCGAAAGTGTGGGAAGTCAACAGAGACCGCCGCCGTTCAGCATGACATGCTGCTGAATGACGGTGAGAACGGCCCTGAAATCTATGACGTCGCGAACTCGAGAGATCAGGCGATGCTCGTATTTACCGAATGTGCGAATATGAGAGCACAGTCGCCAGCGCTCCGATCGCTCGAAGTAAAAAGAAGATCCGACATCTACTGCAAGCTGAATTTCGGATCAATCAAGGCACTGGCGGCGAAGACCGACAACCTCGACGGTCTCAATGCTTCATTTGTGTGCCAGGACGAATGGCACGAGCAAAAAGACAGCAGCCTGTACGACGTTATGAAACAGTCGCAGGCAGAACGTGACCAGCCTCTCTACTGGCTGATCAGCACAAACGGCTTCCGGCGGGAAGCTTTTTTTGATGACAAGTACTCCTATGCATCCTCTGTCGCGCTTTGGGAAGACGGTTTTCACGACTATGCCACGCTTCCGCTGATTTACGAGCTCGACAACAGGGATGAATGGCAGGATCCAGCCTGCTGGGAGAAAGCGAATCCCGGTCTCGGGAAAATCAAAAGTCTGAAAACGCTGCGCCAGCATGTCGAGAAAGCAAAGCGTGATCCCTCTTTTCTCCCGACAGTTCTCACGAAGGACTTTAATATCCCGGAGAACTCGGCAGACGGATGGCTGTCATTTGAGGAAGCGGTCAACGAGAAGACCGTGCCGATGTCATACCTGGAGCATTCCTACGCGATCGGCGGATGTGACCTTTCGGCAACGACTGACCTGACATGTGCGACTCTTCTGATTATGAAACCGAACGATGAACACTACTACGTCCTGCAGAAGTATTTCATTCCGCAGGCCCGAATGGATGAACTGGACGCGGCCAGATCGGATAAGGAAGCACCATACAGGCGGTGGGCTGAGCTTGGCTGGCTGAAGATCTGCGAAGGGGCGACAGTCAATTACAACGATGTGACTGCGTGGTTTGTGGAGATGGTTGTTAATCACGACATCCGGCCGCTCTGGGTCTGCTATGACGCGGCGCTGTCAGGGTACTGGGCTCCACAGATGACGGATACCGGCTTCAATATGGAGAAGATCCGGCAGGGTCCGTTCACATGGTCGTATCCGATGAAGCTGCTTCACGGAGCGCTTCATGAGCATCGGGTGGTCTATCAGAACAATCCGGTTCTGCGCTGGTGTCTGATGAACACGGCGAAGAAAACAACAAACGAAAAAGGCATTGAGTCAATTCAACCAGTGAAGTCGGCGTCAAACAGACGCATTGACGGCATGGTTTCCCTGCTCAATGCCTGGGTGGGCCTGCAGAACCACTCTGATGAGTTTATTCCGTACTTGAGGTGATGTATGTCATTTATTTCAGACTTTATCAATATGTTCCGGGGGCCGACAGTATTTGTTTCGGGATCCGGTACCAGAAGCCGGCAGCGCGACCGGCGGATCGATACCGATGAAATGTGCTCGGCGATCATTGACTGCAATGCGACTCACTTTGCAAAAGGTCAGATCGTGCATGTGGTTCAGGACGCTGACGGCCGGACCAAGCAGATCAAGAGAAACAGCGAATACACAAGGCTGTTCAATAAACCGAATCCGATGATGACCAGACAGGACTTCATGTATGCCATGGCGTGGCAGCTTCAGCTGACAAATACAGCTTTCGCCTGGGTGAAGTGGGACAATGCCATGCATCCACTTGAAGTCTGGCCGCTTGTTTATCTGCAGTTTGAAGTGAGAAAGCTGAAGGATGGATCCGGCTATGCTGTCCAGTTCAACGATGGCGATGGTGCGAATCGTGTCGTCCGGATGGAAGATCTGATCGTTCTGCGGAGGAAATACGATGGATCCGGTTATGCCGGCTCTGACAATACGCAGATCGGCGCTACTCTCGACATGGTCTCATCGCTCGATGAAGGGCTGAAGGCTGCTGTCGAGATCAGTAACAAGATCCACGGCATCGTCAAGCAGAAAAACAGCATGCTCGCTCCTACATCGGTGAAAGAAACGCAGAAGAACTTCGTTGAGCGCATGAAGGAAGCCGCCAAAGAAGGCGGTGTCGTATCACTTGACGGCACTGAAGAGTATACGCCTCTGAATGTGACAGCTTGGTCGGCGAATGCCGCCCAGCAGAAGCAGGTCACTGAGCGAGTGTATACCTTCTGGCGTACTCCCGAGGAAGTGGTGAAAAACACAGCGTCCGAGCAGATCATGCAGAACTATTACGACTCGATCATTGAGCCAATGTGGGAAGAAATGGCACTCGCATGCACAGATGCTGTATTCACCAGGCGCGAACAAGGGCACGGCAACAAGATGGTCGTGTATTCCGGCGCTGCGACCGGCGCATCCTGGGGCACGAAGCTGAGCATCATCGGGGAGTCCAAAGAAACCGGACTACTGTCGAAAAATGAGCAGCGTGAACTGCTTGGATACGGCCCTGTTGAAGATGGTGATGAGTTCCTCGTTTCGCTCAACTACATCAAATCAACCGACCAGTCGTTCTACCAGACTGGCAAAGATGATAAAAAAGAGGATCCGCCGAAGGATCCGGATGACGGAGGTGACACAGATGCCTAATTTAGAAAAGATTCTGCAGAAGATCAACGAGGGCAGGCAGTACAGGAACACTGCCGAATTGTTTCGCGTGGCTGGTGAGGGTGAAGACGGAGCCATGATCGTGGAAGGCCACGCGTCAACCTTTAACCAGCTGTATAACCTGTATGACAGCGCATACTACAGGATTGACGAACAGGTCGATCCGCACGCTTTTGATGAGTGTGACATGTCTGATGTGATCATGCAGTACAACCATGAAGGGCGCGTCTTTGCGCGCCTTTCGAATCAGACACTTGAGGTGAGCACCGACCAGATCGGCCTGTATATGCGGGCGAACCTGGGCGGCACAACTCTCGGCCGCCAGCTGTATGAAGAAATCAAAGGCGGCTATACCACAAAAATGTCTTTCGGCTTCAGAGTCGATGAAGACAGGATCGAACAGGTCGAGGATCTCACAACCGGCAAGGTCACTGTGATCCGGACGATCACGAAGATTGGAAAACTCTATGATGTCTCTGCAGTCAGCCTTCCGGCGAATGACGGCACAGATATAAGCGCACGCAGTTTCTGCGACGGATTGATCGAGAAGCTGAAGACGGAGAGATCGGATAAGCGTGCGAACGTTCAGAAGCTGACAGAGGAGTGTCTGGCACTTCTGAGCTTATAACCGCGAAAGGAGAAAAGAGATGAATAAGTGGTTAGAAAGAATCAAAGAAATCGAAGCAAGAAAAGCCGCTCTCCGCGAGGAACTTACCGGCGGCAAAGCTGACGAAGCCCGTCTTTCTGAAATCAAAGCAGAAGCTGAAAAGCTTTCCGCCGAAGAAGCTGAACTGCGCGGTCTGCTGAGCACTCATACTCAGCTGGCACCGGCGGCAGTCAACGCTCCGCAGGAAGAAAGAACATCTGCAGCCGATGCATTCAGGGCAAGCGGCCACATGGCTATTCCGATGTTCATGGAAGGAAGATCCGTTCTCGTTTCTTCCGGCAAGCTTGCGCTGCCGAAAGCAGTCAGCACAGAGATCGGAGCCCTGCCGGAAGTTATTTCCAGCATCATCGACGATGTCGATGTGATTGATGCGACCGGCACAGGTTCCTGGGAATTCCCGTACCAGAAGACAGAAGCATCCGCTGCCGATGTTACTGAAGGCCAGCAGATCGGCGGCACCGGCGCTACATTCGACAAGGTCGTAATCGGTCCGGACGAGTGGGGTGTTCTCGACGAAGTCTCCAACCAGGTCAAGAAGATGACAAATGTCAACTATGCCGCCAAGGTCCAGAGAGCTGCATACCTGGCGCTGAGAAAGAAGGCAAAGGAAAAGCTGACTGCTGCAGTCCTCGCTTCCACTCTGCTCGAAAAGAGATACAGTGTCGCCCTGGATCAGCATTTCGTCAGAAATGTCGTCCTCGGCTTCAATGCCGATGAGTCTGTAGCCGGCGGCTGCAAGATGTACATCAACAAGGCGGATCTCGCAACGCTTGGCCAGGTTCGCGGAACCAACGAGAAGAAGGCTGTCTTTGAAATTGAATTTACCGACGAGAACAACGGCACAATCAAAGACGGTGCCACAATCATCCGCTTCAGCATCAACAGCTCTCTGCCTACAGGTCAGCAGCTGTACGGCCAGCCGCAGACGATCAAGATGCTGCTGTGGGACAACTATGAAATCTCCACAGATGACGGCGGTGACTACTTCAAGAGAAACATGGTCGGCGTCCGCGGCATTCAGACTGCCGGCACTGGTCTGGCCGTTTATCACGGCATGCAGCTGATCTCTCAGGCCGCTGCAGGCTGAGAACGGGAGGATGAGACCGCATGACAGAAGTAAGCAATGATTATCTCGCGAAGATCCGCATAGCGGTCCGCAGGTCAGCAAACGAGAAAACGGACGCTGAGCTTAAAGATATCATCCTGCAGTGCCGTGCGGATCTGATCCGCATGGGTGTCAAGTCCACCATCGCAAACAGCGAGGACAACGCACTTGTATTAGGCTGTCAGCGGGCTTTTGCCCGCTGGCAGTTTGGCATTAACGGCGATGAAGCGGAACGGAACAGAGAAGACTACAGAACCATGGCCAACGATCTCCGCAAGAGTCAGAGCGTCATTGAGGAAGCCGAGGAGAGCGACGATGCAGTTCAGTGATGAGATCAATCTGATCAAAGAAGTGCACGGCAAAGATTCCCTGAATCAGTACAAAGCCACATTTGTAAAGACGACAGTCTGGTGCGATCTGACTTCAGTGACCGGCTCAGAGACATCCAATGCCGGTCAGAACGGCCACAACGCTGAGGCGCGGGCGGTAGTCCACGCGGAAGATTATTCCGGTCAGAAGATTGTCGAGTATCTCGGCTCTGATCCGATCCTCGGTGCCGGGCTGTATGACGTTTACAGAACATACAGATCCGGCGACTGCTTTGAACTGTATCTCACCCAGAGAGAAGGCCTGAAAGAAAATGTCTCAGATTGACCTGCAGAAAGAAATCAAGAAATTTCTTGATGACTTCGGCGATGAAGCTGCGAGCAT
>JAFTFP010000143.1 GCA_017449485.1 Lachnospiraceae bacterium | reverse complement strand
CGCAGTGCCGGCGTGGATATTGAGGCGGGATATGCCTCGGTGGAGCTGATGAAGCAGTATGTGAAAACGACTATGCGCCCCGAGGTCATGGGCGGCCTGGGCGGTTTTTCAGGCGCCTTCTCACTGGAAAAGATCAAAGAGATGGAGCACCCTGTGCTGCTCTCGGGAACCGACGGCGTGGGCACCAAAATCAAGCTTGCCTTTCTGATGGACAAGCATGACACGGTGGGTATTGACTGTGTCGCCATGTGTGTCAACGATGTGGCGTGCGCGGGCGGCGAACCGCTGTTTTTCCTGGATTACATCGCGTGCGGGAAGAACATTCCCGAGAAGATCGCAGCGATTGTCAAGGGTGTCGCAGAGGGCTGCAGACAGGCAGGCTGCGCGCTGATCGGCGGCGAGACGGCTGAGCATCCCGGTCTGATGCCGGAGGATGAATATGACCTGGCAGGCTTTACGGTGGGCGTGGTAGAGCAGAAGGATCTGATTGACGGACACACCATCGAGGCCGGCAATGTGCTGATCGGCATCGCCAGCTCCGGCGTGCACAGCAACGGATTCTCGCTGGTCCGCAAGGTCTTTGATGTCAATGAAGAGAATCTGAAGGAGTATCATGAAGAACTGGGCACGACGCTGGGAGAGGCTCTGCTGACCCCGACCCGGATCTATGTGAAGGCATTGCGCGCCGTAAAGGAAGCGGGCGTTGTCATCCGCGGCTGTTCCCATATCACCGGCGGCGGCTTCTATGAGAATATTCCGAGAATGCTGCCGGAGGGCATCTGCGCCCGGATCGAGAAGAACAGCTACCCGGTTCCGCCGATTTTCTCCCTGCTGCAGAAGACCGGAGAGATCGAAGAGCATATGATGTACAATACCTTCAACATGGGCATCGGCATGGTGCTGGCTGTCCGCGAAGAGGATGCAGACAAGACCATCGCAGCGCTGGAAGCGGCCGGTGAGAAGGCTTATCGGATCGGCTGCTGCGTTTCCGGCGAGAAGGGCACGGAACTGGTCTGATTACGGCAGGAATACTGTCATTAACTGATCTGGTCAATCACAGCAGAGAGGAGACTTCGTATGCTCAGAGTCGTAGTATGTGTGTCGGGCGGCGGCACGAATCTGCAGGCGATCCTGGACAAGGTCGCCAATGGAACAGTTAAGAATACGGAAATTGTACGGGTGATCAGCAACAACCCGAATGCCTATGCCCTTGAGCGCGCGGCCAAGGCCGGCGTGGAGGGCGTGTGTGTGAGCCCGAAGGAATTCGCGGACCGGGAGGCATTTCATGAAGCCCTGCTGGCAGCGGTGCTGGAGGCCCAGCCGGATCTGGTGGTTCTGGCCGGCTTCCTGGTGGCGATTCCGCCCCGGATGGTTGCGGCGCTTCCATCCCGGATTATCAATATTCACCCGTCACTGATCCCGTCGTTCTGCGGCGTGGGCTACTATGGACTGCACGTCCATGAGGCGGTGCTCTCCCGCGGTGTGAAGCTGACCGGTGCCACGGTTCATTTCGTGGACGAAGACATGGACTCCGGCCCGATTTTGCTCCAGAAGGCGGTTGCCGTGGAGGAAGGCGACACCCCTGAAATTCTGCAGCGGCGGGTCATGGAGCAGGCGGAATGGGAACTGCTTCCCCGGGCCATCTCCCTGATCGCAGAGGGCAGGGTCCGCGTGGAAGGCAGAAAGACGTACATTATGAATTCGGATGAGGAGATGAAAGGATGAGAGTATTACTGATCGGCGGCGGCGGGAGAGAGCATGCGATTGCAGCGGCTCTGAAGAAAAGCGCCCGTGTGGACAAGCTGTACTGTGCGCCCGGAAATGCCGGCATTGCTGAAATTGCTGAGTGTGTTCCGATCGGCGTGATGGAATTCGACAAGCTCATTGCATTCGCGAAGGAGCAGCAGATTGATCTGGCCGTCTGCTCCCAGGATGATCCGCTCTGCGCCGGCGTCGTGGACGCCTTCGAGGCAGCAGGGCTGAAGATCTTCGGCACCCGCGCCAATGCGGCCATCATCGAGGGCAGCAAGGCCTTCTCGAAGAATCTGATGAAGAAATATGGCATTCCGACCGCAGCCTATGAGGTTTTCACGGATGCGGAAAAGGCCATTGAATATCTGAAGACACAGAAGTTCCCGATTGTCTTAAAGGCCAGCGGACTGGCGCTGGGCAAGGGTGTCCTGATCTGCCAGAACTATGAAGAGGCTGAGGCGGGCGTGAAGGAGATCATGCTGGACAGACACTTCGGCGATGCGGGCAGCGAAATGGTCATCGAGGAATTCATGACCGGCCGCGAGGTGAGCGCACTGGCCTTCTGTGACGGAAAGCACTATGCGCTGATGAGCTCTTCTCAGGATCACAAGCGGATCGGCGACGGCGACACCGGCCTCAACACAGGCGGTATGGGTACCTTCTCGCCGAGTCCGTTCTACACCGAAGAAATCGACCGGCTGTGCCGGGAGCGGATTTATCAGAAGACCGTGGACGCCATGGCAGCGGAAGGAAGACCCTTCACGGGCGTGCTGTATTTCGGCCTGATGCTGACACAGGACGGCCCGAAGGTTGTGGAGTACAACACGCGCTTCGGCGATCCGGAGACACAGGTGGTTCTGCCCCGGATGGAAACAGATCTCGTAGATGTGATGGAGGCCTGCATGAACGGGACACTGGATCAGATTGATCTGAAATTCTCCGACAATGCGGCGGTCTGCGTGGTGCTCGCCAGCGGCGGCTATCCGGAGCATTATGAGAAGGGCAAGGTCATCACCGGCCTCGATAAGCTTGCTGAAAGAGAAGATGTCTTCTGCTTCCATGCGGGGACTAAATTCGACGGGAATGGAAATGTCGTCACAAGCGGCGGCCGTGTGCTGGGCGTCACAGCCCTGGCAGGCGATCTGAAGAGCGCCCGGGCCAGAGCCTATGAGGCACAGGAGGATGTCTGCTTCGAGGGAAAATATTTCCGTCACGATATCGGCAAGGCATTG
>JAFTFP010000142.1 GCA_017449485.1 Lachnospiraceae bacterium | reverse complement strand
CTGTTCACGACCCTGTCGCGCTCGCTGCATGATGACATCATTTCACGCACCGTGCAGACCAGCGCGATGTAAGCAGAACCCATGAGAAGAAATTGGAAAACGGATTTCTGACAACAAAAGGGAGAATCTTCGACATACAGCGCTACTCGATCCATGACGGATACGGGATCCGCACCATTGTCTTCCTGAAGGGATGCTTTCTGCATTGCAGATGGTGCTGCAATCCGGAATCCCAGCACCATGACATTGAGACCATGATCGTCCAGGGCAAGGAAAAGGTGATTGGACGGGATGTGACCGTGCAGGAAGTGATGGAGGTCGTGGAGAAGGACCGGGACTACTACCGGCGCTCGGGCGGCGGCATGACTCTGTCGGGCGGAGAAATCCTGTTTCAGCCGGATTTTGCCAGAGATCTGCTGAGGGCCGCGAAGGAGCGGGGCATCTCGACGGCGGTGGAGAGCACGGCCTGCGCGAAGTGGGAAGTCATCGAACCGCTGCTGCCTTACCTGGATCAGTATCTGATGGACATCAAGCATATCAACAGTGACAAGCACAGGCAGTTCACAGGTATGCCGAATGAGCGGATTCTGGAAAATGCGCGGCGCATTGCAGAGTCGGGCCGGACAGAGCTCTCGATCCGCGTCCCCACGATCCCGACCTTCAACGCAACACCGGAGGAGATCCGGCAGATCGCAGAATTTGCAGACAGCCTGCCGGGCGTGAAGCGCATCCACCTGCTTCCGTATCACCGGCTTGGCAGCGACAAGTATGAGGGCCTCGGGCGCACCTATGAGATGGGCGAGATTCCGGTACCGGACCTGGAGACGATGCAGAACCTGAAGAAAACGGTGGAGCAGTACTCTCATCTGGAGTGCGTGCTGGGAGGCTGAACAAGCTTGTTATCCTGAAAGGCGCCCGGAAGGGCCGGGGCCGGAACAGGTTAACTATAAAAAAGACACAATCTGTAACAACAGATGAAAAAGGAACATCATGATCACACTGCAAGGAGGAGCAGAAATGGTAAACGAGTATGAAATCAAGAAACAGATTTGTGACATCGGCAAGAGAATCTACAACCGCAACATGGTTGCAGCCAACGACGGCAACATCTCCGTCAAGCTGAATGATCATGAGTTCCTGTGCACACCCACCGGTGTGTCCAAGGGCTTCATGACCCCGGATTACATCTGCAAGGTCGATGAGAACGGAAACGTGATCCAGGCGGGTGCCGGCTTCCGCCCTTCGTCGGAGATCAAGATGCACATGAGAGTCTATCAGAAGAGACCGGATGTAGGCTCTGTCGTCCATGCACATCCCGTCTACGCAACCAGCTTTGCAATCGCAGGCATTCCGCTGACACAGCCGATCATGCCGGAAGCGGTTATCGCACTGGGATGCGTTCCGATCGCGGAGTACGGCACACCTTCCACCAATGAGATCCCGGATCGCCTTGAGAAGTATCTGCCTTATTACGACGCAGTCCTGCTGGAGAGCCACGGCGCACTGACCTGGGCAGGCGATCTGCTTTCCGCTTATCTGAAGATGGAATCTGTTGAATTCTACGCACAGCTTCTGTATCAGTCCAGACAGCTCGGCGGCCCGAAGGAATTCGACGCAGCCACCGTTCAGAAGCTGTATGAGATCCGCCGCAAGATGGGCCTTCCGGGCAAGCATCCCGCAGATCTGTGCCTGTGCAAGGATCAGGAAGTCAACTGCCACAACTGCGGCTGCCACAGCCAGCAGAACATTCCGGGTCTGCCGGATCCCCAGAGATGGCACGGCTCCACGGACATGACCGTGAATGACCGGGCACAATCTCCGGAAGTCATCGCAGAGATCACCAGAAGAGTACTTGAGCAGCTGAACCGATAAGAAAGAAGGGAGAAAACCATGGCAGTAAGTGAAAGCATGATTCAGGACGTCGTAAAAGAAGTCCTGGCCAAAATGCAGATCGCGGAACCCGCTGCCGGCATGCACGGGGTTTTCCCCACTATGGAGGAGGCCATCGCGGCAGCGAAGGAATCCCAGAAGATCGTCCGGAATCTGACGCTGGATCAGCGCGAGCAGATCATCAGCAAAATCCGGCAGAGAACCCACGAAAACGCCGAGCTGATCGCACGCATGGGTGTGGATGAGACCGGTATGGGCAATGTGGGAGACAAGATCCTCAAGCACCACCTGGTCGCCGACAAGGTGCCGGGCACCGAGGATATCACGACCGAAGCCGTCTCGGGCGACAGAGGCCTGACCCTCGTAGAGATGGGCCCCTTCGGCGTCATCGGCGCCATCACACCGACGACCAATCCCAGTGAGACCGTCCTGTGCAACACCATGGGCATGCTGGCGGGCGGCAACACGGTTGTCTTCAACCCGCATCCCGCCGCGATCAAGACAAGTATTTTCGCGATTGATCTGGTCAATCGCTGCAGCCTGGAGGCGGGCGGACCGGACAACATCGCCTGCACTGTAGAAAAGCCCACACTGGAGACCAGCAATATCATGATGAAGTCTCCGGATATCCAGCTGCTGGTTGCCACCGGCGGACCGGGCGTTGTCACGGCAGTGCTGTCATCGGGCAAGCGGGCCATCGGCGCCGGCGCGGGAAATCCGCCCGCCCTGGTAGACGAGACAGCCAATGTCCGCAAGGCGGCCCAGGACATCGTCAACGGCTGCACCTTCGACAACAACCTGCCGTGCATCGCGGAGAAGGAAGTTGTCTGTGTGGACAGCGTCTGCGATGAGCTTATGGATGACATGATCAACGAGCAGGGCTGCTATCTGGCTTCGAAGGAAGTGCAGGACAGACTGATTGCCACCGTGATGGACGAGAAGGGACGTCTGAACCGCAAATGTGTCGGACGCAGCGCCAAGGTGCTGCTCTCCATGGTCGGCGTGGACGTGCCGGACAGCATCCGCTGCATCGTCTTCGAGGGACCGAAGGAGCATCCGCTGATCACCACAGAGCTGATGATGCCGATCCTGGGCGTCGTCCGGGTGAAGGACTTTGACGAAGCCGTCGAGACCGCCGTCTGGCTGGAGCACGGCAACCGCCACAGCGCACACATTCATTCACTGAATGTCGAGCACATCACCCGCTACGCGAGAGCCATGGACACCGCCATTCTCGTCAAGAACGGCCCGTCCTACGCGGCCCTGGGCTTCGGCGGAGAGAGCATCTGCACCTTCACCATCGCCAGCCGCACCGGTGAGGGACTGACCAGCGCGAAGAGCTTCACCAAGAAGCGCAGATGCGTGATGCAGGACTACCTGTGCATTCGCTGAGGCTACGCAGCGGATGCAGGAGAAACATACGGGAGAGCTTGCTCTCACAGGATGTTTCTTCCTGCAGACGGTATGCAGCGAAGCTGCATCATGAGCAAGAACACGCAGTGTTCTGCGAATGAAGCGCAGCGAACTCAATAACTAACATAGAAGAAAAGAAAGGAATAACCATGGACCAGTCGAATATTGAAGAAATCGTAAGACAGGTACTGGCAAGCATGCAGGGACGTGACTTAAATGCATCCTACGGACAGACCCCGGCCGCCGGCGCTTCCTATGCGGGCGCTCCGGGTGCATCCTACCCGCTGCCGACCAAGGCACATGTGGCTGTTCTGACCCAGCTGGGCCATTTTGACATCCGGGAGTATCCGGTTCCGGCACTCGGAGACGGCGACATCCTCGTCAAGGTGGAAGGCTGCGGCGTCTGCGGCACAGATGCACACGAGTATAAGAGAGATCCCTTCAGCCTGATCCCGGTAGCGCTCGGCCACGAGGGCACCGGCACCATCATCGCGATGGGCAAGAATGTGAAGAAGGACAGCGCGGGCAAGGATCTGCACGTCGGCGACAAGGTCGTCACCTGCATGATCTTCCACGATGATCCGGAGATCACGGTTTATGACCTGAATAAGCAAAATGTGGGCGGGGCCGATGTTTACGGCCTGCTTCCGGACGATGACATTCATCTGAACGGATGGTTCTCGGACTACCTGTTCATCCGCGAAGGTTCCACTATCTTCAACGTCAGCGACATGGATCTGGATTCCAGAATCCTGATCGAGCCGGCAGCGGTTCTCGTACATGCAGTGGAGCGGGCTAAGTCCACCGGCATTCTCCGCTTTGCCAGCCGTGTCGTCGTACAGGGCTGCGGACCGATCGGTCTGCTCTGCATTGCAGTGCTGCGCACAATGGGCGTCAACCAGATCGTGGCAGTGGATGGCAACATGCAGAGACTGGAGTTCGCAAAGCGCCTGGGCGCCGATGCCACGGTGAATTTTGCCGACTATCCGAACGGCATCGAGCAGTTGACCGAAGGGGTTAAAAATGCTTTCGGCGGCTATCTCGCAGACTTCGGCTTCCAGTGCACGGGCAATCCGAAGGCACACAGCAATATCTACAAGTTCATCCGCAACGGCGGCGGCCTCTGCGAGCTCGGCTTCTTTGTCAACGGCGGTGATGCCACCATCAATCCGCATTTTGACATGTGCTCGAAGGAGATCACACTGGTCGGATCCTGGGTCTATACGCTGCGCGACTATGTGAATACATTTGCATTCCTGAAGCGCGCCAAGGCCATCGGTCTGCCGGTCACGGAACTGATCACACATAAGTTCCCGCTGGATCAGATCAATGAGGCATTGGATACCAACCTGGCTCAGAAGGGCCTGAAGATTGCAGTGATGGTTAACCAATAAAGAAAGTAAAGGAGCGGCCCTATGACAAATGCAGCAGTCGGACTTCTCGAAGTATACGGACTGGTCACCGCTTTCATGAGCGCGGACGCCGGATGCAAGGCCGGAAATGTCGAGCTGGAACTGTTCGACAAGAATAAGCCGAAGAATCCGGAGAGCCTGCCGGTGCCGCTTCTGGTTCTGGTAAAATTCCGCGGTCAGGTGGCGGATGTGGAGGCGGCCATGGAAGCAGCCATGGCGGAGGCAGACCGGTACGCCGGGTATGTCCAGCACTTCATTATTCCCAGTCCAACCGAGGACACAGAGAAAATGCTGAAGATCTGCGCGTTTGATACGCGGTAGAAAACAGCAGTCAGATACAGAAGAGGCAGGCACAGATTTAGTACAGGAAGGAGAAAGAACATGTCATACGAAGCACTTGGAATGATTGAGACAAGAGGTCTGACAGCGGCCATCGAGGCAGCAGATGCCATGACCAAGGCAGCGGAAGTTACGCTGATCGGCACGGAGAAGATTGGTTCCGGACTGGTCACTGTCATGGTCCGCGGCGACGTCGGTGCTGTCAAGGCGGCTGTTGAGGCGGGCGCAGCCAATGCAAGCCGTCTGGGCGAGCTGGTTGCGACACACGTGATTCCGAGACCTCACGCAGACGTCGAGATGATTCTGCCGGCATTCCAGTAAGCAGAAATTCTCACAGACGGGTTTCAGGAGAAGAACCGGAAAGATCTGAACAGATCGGAAGGATAAAGCAATGGGTAAGGCGTACGGATTTATTGAGGTAGAAGGAGTCGTAGCGGCGGTTGATGCGCTGGATATCATGTGCAAGACCGCAGAGGTGGAATTCGCCACCTGGGAGCGGAGACTCGGCGGCCGTCTCGTGACGATTGTCGTGACGGGAGAAGTCGCGGCCTGCACTGAGGCAGTGGAAAACGCAGTGGCGAAGGCGATCAAGAAGCCGGTCTGCCACGGTGTGATGCCGAATCCGCACGAAGAGATCAATCGCATGGTGGAGGTCTCTTCCAGAAGATGGAAGAAGCTCTGGGCGGCCAGACAGGCCAGGGAGCAGGTCCAGCCGGAGAGCGATCGCGACAAACGGTATCTCTACACAGTATGACGAATGCATTCCTCTGCAGGCGGCGTACCGTGAAGGATATATAGCAGCAAAGGGCATTATTAAAAGTACTTTTAATTTCATGCAAGGAGGAAAGAAACATGACACAGGAAGCATTAGGATTGGTCGAGACAAGAGGCCTGGTCGCTTCGATCGAGGCGGCTGATCAGATGTGCAAGGCTGCAAATGTCACCCTGATCGGCACCGAGAAGATCGGTTCCGGACTGGTCACCGTTATGGTTCGCGGTGATGTCGGCGCAGTCAAGTCTGCAGTAGAAGCCGGAAGCAGCGCGGCAGGACGCCTGGGTGAGCTGGTTGCCACACACGTCATCCCTCGTCCGCACAGCGATGTCGAGATGATTCTGCCGAAGGCAAAATAATCCCGATTCAAATCAGTAACAAACGGGACCGGAGTCAGGCCTGCTCCGGTCCCGGATCAATCCCGCAGGCCGCACACGGACTTAAGCATTACATTTTCATTCGAAGCATTTGATCTGGCACACAGAAAGTGCGGGGAAAAACCAGTGGAAAATAATTATACGATTGAGACGATCACAAGACTGGTAGTGGAAGCTCTTCAGAAACAGGAAGAGAAGGGAAATGGATACACGGTACCGATCGGCGTCTCCG
>JAFTFP010000141.1 GCA_017449485.1 Lachnospiraceae bacterium | reverse complement strand
CTTCCCTCATGGTGGTCATCTTCACAGGTAATGGCAGTATAACACACGACAGGAAATTTTCGTGCTACAATGGAAAGAACGGTAAACTGGATACGGGTTGTCCCGGGTCCAGCCGGAGGAGAAAAGAAATTCACGAACGCTTTGATGGAGCGACAAGATGAAACTGATTTTTATCGGGGCAGATCATGAGGTAACAGGAAGTTGTCATTTTCTTTCACTGGATCATCCGGTCTACGGCTCGAAGCCGATCTATATGCTGGTCGACTGCGGAATGGAGCAGGGCAGAGACTACTTCGAGAACAAGGAACTGCCGGTTAAAGCGAAAGACATCCGGTATGTCTTTCTGACTCACGCCCACGTGGATCACAGCGGCATGCTGCCGAAGCTTTACCATGATGGCTTCCGGGGAACGGTTCTGACGACTTCGGCGACGAAGGACCTCTCGGAGATCATGCTGCGGGATGCGGCACACATTCAGGCCCAGGATGCGGAGTATGCCAGAAGGAAGAGGGGAAACAATCCGGGGCCGGATGCGGAACCGTCTTTCACCATGGAGGACGCAGAGGGACTGATCCGTCTGATCGAGCCCTATCGTTATGATAAGATCTATGATCTGGGAGAAGGCATCCGCTTCCGCTTTACGGATATCGGCCATCTGCTGGGCTCGGCCAGCGTCGAGATCTGGCTCGAGGAGAAGGATCCGGATACCGAGGCAAAATATGAAAGAAAGCTGGTTTTTTCCGGTGATATCGGAAACCGGAATCAGCCGATTCTGCGGGATCCGAAGCGGACGGCGGAGGCGGATTATGTGATTATGGAGTCCACCTACGGAGACCGCCTGCATGAAGCGTCGCAGTGCGACTATATCACAGATCTGGCGGAGATCATCCGCAGGACCCTCCTGCGGGGAGGGAATCTGGTCATTCCGTCTTTTGCCGTCGGGCGCACGCAGGTCATGCTTTACTTTATCCGCCAGATCAAGCGGGAGGGCCTGGTGCCGGAGATTCCGGATTTCCCGGTTTATGTGGACTCCCCAATGGCGGTGGATGCCACTTCGGTCTTTCATGAAAATGACCGGGAGTGCTACGACGAGGAAGCACAGAAGCTTCTGGATGAAGGCGTCAATCCACTGATTTTCCCAAGACTCTACCTGTCCATCACGCAGGAGGAATCCAAGGCCATTAATACAGATGAAGAGCCCAAGGTGATTATTTCCGCTTCCGGCATGTGCGACGCCGGCCGCATCCGTCATCATCTGAAATATAATCTGTGGCGGAAGGAGTCGACGATTCTCTTTGTCGGCTACCAGACCGTGGGATCCCTGGGACGCAAGCTTCTGGACGGCGCAGACAGCGTGCGCATGTTCGGCGTGGATATTGATGTCAAGGCGGAGGTGCTCAAGCTGCCCGGACTTTCCGGGCACGCAGACCGAGACGGTCTGTTGTGGTGGCTTGAGGGCTTTGAAGAGAAGCCCGGCCATGTCTATGTGGTGCACGGGGACGACGAGGCGGCTGAGAGCTTTACAGCGCTCTTAAGAGAGAAAGGCTATCAGGCGGATGCTCCCTTCTCCGGGACGGCAGTGGATCTGAAGACGGGAGAATTCCTGCTGAAGACGGAGGGCGTCCCGATCCGGAAGAAGATCTCGCAGAACACGGAGTCGGATGCTTACCGGAAACTGAAGAGCACGGCGAAGCAGCTGGAAGAGCAGATTGTACAGAGCAGAGGTCTGCCCAACAAGGAGCTGACGCGATTTGCGGAAGAACTTGAAAAGCTGATGAAGAAATACAGGATTGATTAACAGTTAACAGAAAGGATCAGATGCGATGAAGGGAAGATTTGACGACCTGTTCGGCCGGAACGGCGGCGGTGCCTGGAAGCGGACGGATTCTGCAACCGGCGCCGAGACCATAGTAGAGGAGGCGCCCGCAGGGGAAGGCCAGAAGAAAGGGGACGGTTCCGGCGCTGGAAAGAAAAAGGCTAAGGGACGCATGCCGCAGGGTTCCGGGAAGGCGTGGAAGTATATTCCGCTGGCAGTCCTGGCGCTGGTAGTGTTTCTGATTGTCGCGGACAGCTTTTATAAGGTCAGTGAACAGCAGCAGGCGGTTGTGACCCTGTTCGGCAGAGTGATCGATATCAAGGGCGCGGGCCTGTACTTCAAGATTCCGATCGCTGAGGATGTGATTCTGGTTGACACGACCACCAAGGGCATGCCGATCGGCTACACGACAGACGATCCTTATTCCAATTATGGAAACAGCAGCTCGAACGACTATATCGTGAATGAACATGAAGCAGTCATGATCACGAGCGACTTCAACTTCGTGGACGTGGACTTCTATCTGGAGTACCGCGTCAGCGACCCGCAGAAATATCTCTATGCGTCGGCGCAGCCGGAGGCTGTTCTGAAGAATCTGGCGCAGGCCTGTATCCGGGCGACGGTCGTGGATTACACGGTAGACGATGTCATCACCACCGGAAAATCCCAGATTCAGTCGGAGGTCCGGGAGCGTCTGGAGGCTGAACTGCAGAAGCAGGACATCGGCCTGACGGTTGTCAATATGACGGTGCAGGATGCAGAACCGCCTACGGATGAGGTCATCGCCGCGTTTAAGGCGGTCGAGACAGCCAAGCAGGGAAAAGAGACTTCTGTCAACAATGCCAAACGTTATCAGAACGAGCAGATTCCGCAGGCAGAGGCAGAGGCGGACCAGGTGCTGCAGCAGGCCGAAGCCGCCAAGGAAGCCAGAATCGCGGAGGCGGAAGGTCAGGCGGAACGATTCAACCGCATCTATGAAGAATATGTCAAATACCCGGATGTCACGAAGAAACGCCTGTTTTATGAGACTATGGAAGATGTGCTGCCGCAGCTGAAGGTGATTGTCACGGATGGATCGGTACAGAGCTACCTGCCGCTTACCGGTGCAGATATGTCAACAGAAGCTGCCGCGCTGGACAATGTGGAGACAGCTGGAGAGTAAGAGGAGGAATGACCAGATGAGTAAAGCAAAGAAAATCCTGATAGTTGTCATTCTGCTTCTGGCGGTGGGACTGATCGGCGGATCCATGTATACCGTGCATGAAGATGAATACGCAGCTGTATTGCAGTTCGGCAGAATCGTCCGCGTGGACAACACGGCCGGACTGAAGATGAAGGTTCCGTTTGTGCAGAGTGTAACCTATATCCCGAAGTCGATTCAGATGTATGATACAGCTGCTTCGGACGTCATCACCCAGGACAAGAAGTCCATGATCTGCGACAACTACATTCTCTGGAAGGTGACAGATCCGGTGCGGTTTACCCAGACCCTGTCCGCGTCCCGGAGCATGGCAGAAGACCGTGCCGGCGTCGCGGCATATAATGCCACCAAGAATATCATCAGCTCCATGTCCCAGGATCAGATCATTGAGTCCCGCGGAGAGCGGCTGACGGCGCTGATCACAAATGATGCGAACGCCAACATGGGCAACTACGGCATGCAGATTCTGAAGGTGGAAATCAAGGCGCTGGATCTGCCGGAGGACAATAAGGAAGCCGTCTACGAGCGTATGATTTCGGAGCGGAACAATATTGCAGCGTCCTATGAGGCGGAGGGCCGCGCGGAAGCGCAGAAGATCCGCAACGAGACCGACCGCCGGGTTGCGGTCATGATTGCGCAGGCGAAGAAGGATGCTGCCATCCTGGAGGCTGAAGGCGAGCAGGAATACATGCAGATTCTGGCCGATGCCTACAGCAGCAAGGATAAGGCGGAGTTCTACAATTATCTGCGCGGGCTGGATTCCCTGAAGGATTCTCTAAAGGGAAGCGGCGGCAAGACCATTCTGCTGGACCGGAATTCAGAGCTGGCAAAAGTATTATACGGGGAGGGCTGAGGCCATGAGTTATGCTGATGAAGTTTTTATCAAGACTGTGACAGACATTCTGGAGAACGGGACGTCGACGCAGGGGCAGAAGGTCCGCCCCCACTGGCCGGACGGCACAGCCGCCTACACCTTAAAGCAGTTCGGCGTGGTCAACCGCTATGATCTTTCGAAGGAGTTTCCCATTGTGACACTCCGGAAGACGCCGATCAAGTCCGCGACGGATGAGATGCTCTGGATCTGGCAGAAGAAGAGCAATAATATTCACGATCTGGGCAGCCATGTCTGGGACGAGTGGGCTGACGAGACCGGTTCCATCGGCAAGGCTTACGGTTATCAGATGGCGAAGAAGCATCCTTACAGGGATGTGAACGATGCCGGTCTTGCTGCTGCTTTTCCGGCGGAAGACGGCTACGCACTCTCGGAGGACGGACTGGCCTGGCAGCGGGAGGACCGCACTGCAGCAATCCGCGATTCCAGAGAGAGTCTGTGGAAGATGGATCAGGTCGACAAGGTGATCTATGATCTGAAGAACACCCCCTACAGCCGCCGCATCATGACGACCATGTGGGATCCGGAGGATCTGCATGACATGCATCTGGAGCCCTGCGCTTACAGCATGACCTTCAATGTCACGCAGAAGCCCGGACATGAGAAGATGACACTGAACGCGGTGCTGCATCAGCGCTCTCAGGACGTCCTGGCCGCGATGGCCTGGAACATCTGCCAGTACGCAGTTCTGATTCATATGATCGCGCAGGTCTGTGATATGGAACCGGGTGAATTTGTCCATCTGCAGGTTGACTGCCATTGCTATGACCGCCATCAGGACGCGCTTCGCGAACTGATTCAGCGGGAGCCGAAGCCGGCACCGCAGTTCCGCCTGAACCCCGAGATTCATGATTTTTACCGCTTTACGAAAAACGACGTGGAGCTGATCGGTTACGAAGTGGCAGGAGAGCAGATCCGCAATATTGAAGTCGCGATCTGAGCGCCCGGACGGCGCGACAGCGCGACAGAAAAGAAATAGATGGAGTGACAAGATGAACGCGATTGTAGCAGTAGACAGAAACTGGGCGATTGGCAACAAAGGAAAGCTGCTGGTCAGCATTCCGGCCGATCATAAGATGTTCCGGCAGGAGACGCAGGGCAAGGTGGTCGTATATGGGCGCAAGACGCTGGAGACCTTACCGCTCGCCCAGCCGCTTGCCCAGCGCGAGAATATCATTCTCTCGCGCAATCCTTCCTTTACTGTGAAAGGCGCACAGTGCGCGCACAGTGTGGAGGAGCTGCTGGAGCTGCTGAAGGCTTATCCGCAGGATCAGATCTATATCATCGGCGGCGACAGTGTGTATCGCCAGATGCTGCCGTACTGTGACACGGTACATGTGACCAAGGTGGACTATGCCTACGAGGCAGATGCCTATTTCCCGAACCTGGATGAGGATCCGGACTGGGAGGTCACCGCAGAATCCGACGAGCAGACCTATTTTGACATTCCCTACACCTTCATGAAGTACGAGAGGCGATGAGGAGAATGCGGCCTGCAGGAAGAAAACAGCCCGGTGTGCGCCTTGCGCTCGCCCTGCTGATAATGATCCTGTGCCTTCCGGGGTGCGGCAGCAAGGTGGTAATCACCGCCGGCTTTCAGGATGACATCGTCCTGCGGGTCGGAGAGGAGGAGATCGATCTGCCGGAGATGCGCCTTTACCTGATCGGGATGCAGCGGGAGTATGAAAAGCGGTACGGCGAGGATGTCTGGAACGGGGAAGACGGCGCAGAGCTCGCCGCACTCATGCGCGAAAATGCGCTCGCCAGAGCTTCCCGCATCGCTGCGCTGGCCCAGCTGGGCACCGAAAAGGGAATCGGACTAAGTGACCAGGAGCAGGCACTGGCCGCGCAGACCGCACAGGAATATGCCGCCGGGCTTTCAGAGGCAGACCGGCTGTGGCTGGGCCTGCCGGATGAACCGGAGAAGGCAGAGGAGACCCTGCAGTCAGCTTTTGCCCGCTATGAGCTGGCAGTCAATACCTACAGGAGCATTTTATCTGCCGTCAATCCGGAGGTGAGCGATGATGAGGCCCGAAGCGTCGAGCTGCGGATGATTCTGATTCCCTACAATTCCGCCAGGGCCAACGCCGAGGAGGCGGAGGCGGTCCGGGAGGCCGCCATGCAGGGAAGTTATGAAGGCCTGACGCTGGATCAGAGCGCATACAGCCGCGCGCAGAAGGCGAAGGCACTGCTGGATGAAGGCGAGGATTTCATGACCGTCGCATCGGAGTATAATGAGGGGGAGAAAAGCTTCCTCGTCCTGGGCCGCGGTGAGGCGGAGCCGGTGATTGAGGAGACCGCCTTTAATCTGGCTGAGGGGGAAATCAGCAACATTCTTAAGACTGAGGAAGGATATTGCATCCTGCAGCTGGTCAGCGGCATCAACCGCGCGCAGACCGAGGAGCGGAAGGCACAGATTGCGGCCCAGCGGCAGCAGGAGGCCTTTGAGGCGGAGTATAACAGCTTTCTGCAGAACGTGGACTACGCACTGAGCGATGAGAACTACCGGCAGGTCGTCCTGTGCCGG
>JAFTFP010000140.1 GCA_017449485.1 Lachnospiraceae bacterium | reverse complement strand
CGCTTTCCAGTCGGATTCCTTCAGGAGTCCCATCTCGAAGCGGCTCTCGCTGATTTCACCGGACTCATTGTTCTCATCCCAGAGCTGAACGCGCCAGATCACGAGATCCCGGCTGTGAAGCTCTTCCCCCTCATAGCGGATGTGGCTCATGGATGCACTCTCCACTCTGCCGCTGTCCCAGATAATCCTGTCTTCCCGGAGGCAGACGATCTGATAAGCTGTCTGGCGCACACCTTCTTCCGCGTTCCAGTAAAAGCGGGGTGCAGGGTTTCCGAGGCCCAGGGGCCCGTTCAGATAGTCGACCTGTAAACGAATTGCTCTCATGGCGGATTCTCCTGTATGAAAATCGAATGTTTTCTTCATCTCCCATTTTATTTGCAGACAGCGGGAAAAACATTTACCATAATGGTCATCAGAATTCGCATTTCCGGACATTTGTATCATGACAGAGGAAAGGGACCATCTCATGAGAGAGCGGATCGATCTGCCGATGACGGAACTGGAGCAGGCGCTGAAAATCTGTCTGCAGGCCAGACCGGACATCCGCACACACATTCTCACCGCACAGGAGCTCGCGGACTATACAGCCTGGATGGCGCGGGAATACGGGCCGAAGCTGTCAAGAGAAAAGCGGGAAGCGATGTTTCAGGACATCCACGCGGAAAGCCGCAGTCAGCACATGGCGACAGGCCGGAAGCTTCTGTCGAATCCGACGGACACCTCGGCTCTGAAGCAGGTCTCCTCCCACTGGGGCGATCAGGAGGAGGGCAGCTATATTCATCCCGATCAGGACATTTCGGTATGGCAGATGATCCGCTATATGCCCGCACACTGGCATCGGAATCAGTATTTTGAAATCTACTATGCACTCTCCGGAGAATGCCCTGTGCATTTTTCCAATGAAGTAGTCACCGTCAAGCCGGGAACAGTCCTGATCGTGGCTCCTTCGGTTCTTCACGCCAGTCCCTGCTATGCGGACGATCAGGTCCTGCTCTATTACAACATCCGCTCCAGCACCTTTGATCAGGTTTTCTGGAACCAGCTTCCCTCCGGAAATCTCATGTCCGGCTTCTTCCGGCAGGCGCTGAGCGGTCAGCAGCCAAACTCCTATATTCAGTTTGAAACAAACGGTGACCCGGAAATACAGGATCTGATGGAGGGGATTTTCCTGGAATATCAGCAGGATCTGGATTTCAGCGGAAAGCTGATGAACGCTTATATGAGCGCCTGTCTGATCCTTCTGCTGCGCCGCTATGAGGGAAGCGTACGACTGCCCAGATCGGAGAGCTTCTTCTGGAAGCACGAGTATTCCGCAGTTCTGTCCTATATCCAGAATCGTTATGCCGACGTGCGTCTGGAGGATCTGGCGGCACATTTTCATTACAGCGAAAAACAGATCCGGCGCATCGTGCACAGCTGCACCGGCATATGTTACTCAGACCTGATTGCCCGGCTCCGCATGGAGAAGGCCGCACTGCTCCTTCGCCGCGGCACCGCTTCCATAGAACAGATCGCCCAGGTCACCGGCTATACCACAGTCAGCAGCTTCTACCGGGGATTCACCCGCTATTACCACTGCACACCGCTGGAATATAAGAAAAATATTGCCTCTGATCCCGCCACGGCATAAACTGAAACAGCATACACAACACCCACTGCAGAAAGGAGCCATCATGGAAAACTACCGGAATCCCAGTCTTACACCCGAAGAGCGGGCACAGGACCTGCTCCCGCGGCTTACACTCAGTGAAAAAATGGCACAGATCCGCGGGATCTTCCCGGTTCGCTTTGAAAATGACCCGCAGGAAAAATGGATCGAAGGCCGCGGCATAGGACAGGTGAGCTGTCTGGTCACGCAGATGGACTTCACCACGGTCGAAGAGGCCGTCGCCTGGCAGAACCGTATGCAGGAAAAGGTGATTGCCGAAAGTCCGCATCACATTCCCGCCGTCTTTCACATGGAAGGCGTAAACGGTGCCTATTTTCAGGGTGCTTCCAATTATCCGACCGGCGTCAGCCGGGGCGCATCCTTCGATCCGTCGCTGGAGAGAGAGATTGGGCAGAATGTGGCCCGCATCGAGCTGGCGGCCGGTATCACGCAGATTCTCTCCCCGGTTCTGGATGTGGCCCGCGATCCCCGGATGGGGCGGTGCGGAGAATCCTATGGAGAAGATCCGGCGCTCGCCGCGGCAATGGGCAGTGCCTATACAGCCGGTCTGCAGGAGCAGGAGAATGACGGACGAAGTGCAGCTGCGACCGCCAAGCACTTCGTGGGCTTCCACTCCTCCCGGGGCGGTATTCACGGCGGCGGCTCTTCTATCGGAGAGCGGGAGCTGCGGGAGATCTACGGACGAAGCTTCCAGGCCGCAATCACGGAGGCAGGGTTAAAGGGCATCATGCCCTGTTATAACGTTATGGACGGAATCCCCTTCTCCTCCTCCCCCGCCTATCTGACCGGACTTCTCCGGAAAGAAATGGGCTTTGACGGCGTCGCCGTCTCGGATTACAGCGCGGCCTCTCAGGTTTTTGACGTCAAGAAGGTCGGGGAGTGCTATGCGGATGCGGGATTCTACTGTCTTGATGCCGGTCTGGACGTCGAGCTTCCTTCTCCGCTTTCCTATGGCGATGAACTTGAGGCGCGGTTTGCGTCCGGCGAGGTAGACATGGCTGTTCTGGACCGCGCGGTGCTCCGAATTCTGACCGAGAAATTCCGCATGGGTCTGTTCGAGCATCCCTTCGGGGACGTACAGCTTCTGCGTAAGGCACTGCTGCAGGAAAAAGAGAGCGGCACTGCGCGGCGTGCAGCTGCTGAGTCCGTCGTCCTGCTGAAAAACAGCGGCGTCCTGCCGCTGCAGGCGGGTAAACTCCGCAAAGTTGCTGTCATCGGACCGCATGCGGCCAATCCGCGGTTTTATTTCGGCGGGTACACGCATCTTTCCATGATCGAATCCTCCCGCGCGGCGCGCAACACCCTCGCCGGCGTCGGCTCGGGTGATCAGAGCCTCGGCGAAGACCGCCTGATCCCCGGTACAAAGGTGCAGAAGGACAATGATCCCGCTTTTGACGAAGTGCTGCAGTGGATTGCCCCGGACTGCAGGAGTCTGCTGGAAGAGCTGAGAAACCGCTTCCCGGAGACAGATTTTGCCTGGGCAGAGGGCTATCCCATTGCCGGCTCCTCCGAGGCCGGATTTGATGAGGCGCTCCCGCTGATAGCGGACGCAGATCTGGTCATTGCAACGCTCGGCGGAAAACACGGGACCGGTTCGATTGCGACGATGGGCGAAGGCATTGACGCAACAGATATCAATCTGCCGGCCTGTCAGGACGCGTTCCTGAAAAAGGCGGCAGCGCTCGGAAAACCGATTATCGGCATTCACTTCGGCGGACGGCCTGTCTCCAGTGACGCAGCGGATGAATATACGGACGCACTGATCGAAGCATTCTGTCCGGCCGCCTTCGGCGCGCAGGCGCTGACGGATGTGTTGTCCGGTCTGCAGAATCCGTCCGGAAAACTTCCGGTCTCCGTCGCATACAACGCCGGCCAGGTTCCGGTCGTCTACAGCCATGAGAACGGCAGCTGCTGGCATCAGGCCATGTCAATCGGCTTCCCGGATTACGTGGACTGCTCTCACCACCCGCGCTACGCCTTCGGCCACGGCTTGTCCTATACACAGTTTGAATACTCGAATCTGCAGATCAGCAGCAGCGAGACGGCGCCGGATCAGGAAATCACCATTTCCTGTGACATCACCAATACCGGCGGTCCGGAAGGTACGGAAATCGTCCAGCTTTATCTGGCCGATGAATACGCCAGCGTCACCCGCCCGAACATGGAGCTGCAGGGCGCTGCCCGCGTATGTCTTGCGCCGGACGAAAAGAAGACGGTGCATTTCCACGTGAATCCTTCCGTCATGGCCTTCCTGGACCGCGAGATGAAATGGAAGATCGAGAAGGGCCGGTTCCTGGTCATGATCGGCGCTGCCTCGGATGACATCCGCCTCGAGGGCGCTTACACCGTGACAGCAGATCAGTTCATCGACGGGAAATGCCGCGCTTTCTATGCGAAGGCAGAAATTGTCTGAAAATGGGACGGTGCTCTGTCCCCCCGTCTCACTTTCCCCCGTCTTACGCCAGAATAGCGCCGAGCTTGTCGACGACCTTTCCGGCGGTTTCCATGTCGACCGGGATGAAGGGCATGAAGGCCGCGCCGCGGATGGTCATGGCGCCGCGTTCTTCATCGTGGGCGATGCCGAACATCACCGGCGAGAGCTCCTGCAGCACTGCCGCCGCGCGCTCATCCTTTAAGAGGTCGCGCAGTCTGCTGTCCCAGCCGTAGAGCTTCCGGAAGTCGGTCTCCGGCTCATAGGTGAAGCTGTAGCTGCCGGCGTCGAGGGTCAGCACTCTCTTCTCCGGATCAGCCGGCAATGTCAGAACAGCCTGCCCGTCAAACGGAACGGTCACATCGACTTTAAGCTTGCCGTCCTCCAGCACTTCCCACGCGCACTCGTATTTTCCGGAGATGGAATCATAACTGCCGCAGACCTTCTTCAGCCGTGCATCCGGGTGCGGCTCAATGATCGCCTTCTTCCAGCCGGGCTCCGCCGCGCGCAGTCCCAGTGCATACGCATACAGGAATTCCGAAACCGAACCGTAGGAGTAGTGATTCAGCGAATTCATCTCGTTGTCCGCAATCGTGCCGTCGGGCGAGACGGAATTCCAGCGCTCCCAGATTGTCGTCGCACCGAGATTGACCTCATAGATCCAGCCCGGGAATTCCTCATTAAACAGGAAATCATAGGCCAGATCGAACAGCCCCTGCTCCGCCAGTACCGTGCACAGCTGCGGTGCGCCGGCAAAGCCGCACTTGATCTTGTAAAGATCGAGCTCGAAACGCCGGTTAAGGCCCTCAATGATCTTGTCGCGATCCGGATACAGATTGAATTTCAGTGCATTGATATAAGCAGCCTGGGTGTTGCAGGCAAGACGTCCGGTCTGGCTGAAGTACTCCCGGAAGATCGCTGTCTTAATCTTCTCCGCAAGCGCTGCATACGCTGCGGCATCCTCGTCGTAGCCCAGCACCTTCGCCGCTTCCGAGACAATCTGCGCGGACCGGCAGTAATACAGCGATGCCAGATAGCCGTCATCGGTTCCGCCCTTGTAGCTCATAGGCGTCGCACCATCGAGGGCAACCCAGTCACCGAACTGGAAGCCGAAGTCCCACAGATATTTCCGTCCGCCGTCCGGCGCGCCGGCCTCTCCGCGTCCCGCATCCTGCCGGTCAATCCAGTCGACCCAGTCCTTCATCATCGGGTACGCGTCCCTCAGCTCGGCCTTGTTGCCATAAGCCTGATACAGCACCCACGGCACGAAAGTGGCGACATCGCCCCAGATCGCACCGCCGCCCGGCGCATGGCCAAAATTCGGGAAGAAGTTCGGGATCGCTCCGTCCACCATGACCTGCTCATCCCGCAGATCGTGGAAGAACTTGTGGAAGAACGCCAGCGTATCCATGTGATAGGTCGCGGTCGGTGCGAAGATGTTCGCGTCGCCCGTCCAGCCCAGGCGCTCGGAGCGCTGCGGGCAGTCCGTCGGAATATCCAGGAAGTTGGAGCGCTGACTCCAGATGGTATTTTCATAGAGCCGGTTGATCTTCTCGTTTCCGGTCTCCAGGCAGCCCGTCCGGTCCAGATCGGAATAAAGGATGCACATGGTGAAGGCCGCCGGATCCAGCATACCTTTCCAGCCGGACACCTTCACATAGCGGAAGCCGAAGAAGGTAAACCGCGGCACAACAACCTGCGGGGTTCCATCTGAGATGAAATGGAATTCAGATTTTGCATCCCGGTACTCGCCGTGATAGAAGTTGCCGTGCTGCATGATCTCGCCGAACTCCAGCTTCACATGCGTGCCCTTCGGCAGATCCGCTGCGAATGCCACGAAACCGGCGGCATTCTGGCCAAAGTCCAGAACGGTCTCCCCGGCCGGGGTGTGCAGCACTTCTCTGACCGGCAGACGATCCTTGATCACCACCGGGAGAGAGAGGCGGTCGCGCAGCACCGCAGCCAGATTCGCCGTGCCCGGATCACTCTCCGGATGATCCAGCACGCAGACCGGCTTCCACGGATTCTCTTTTCCTTCATAGAGCAGGCAGTTGACGATCTCGCCGTCGTAAATGCCCGAATCCTCTGTCAACGATCCACGCACCTGCCAGCTCTCATCGGTCGCGATGATTCCCTCGCTGCCGTCCTCATAGAAAAGATGCAGTTCTGCGGCCGCAGCCATACGGTTGCCGAAATTGTCAGGCTTCAGTTCCAGCCCGAAGACGCTCATGTACCAGCCCTTGCCGCAGGCAATCGACAGGCAGTTCTCGCCTTCTTTGATGTTCTTCAACACAAATGTAATGATCTGAAGTCCCTTCTCATAATGATTGAGATAGGGTGTCAGATACTCATTGCCGATCTTCTCCCCATTCAGAGAAGCCTCAAACAGGCCGGCGCCGCTGATATAGAGCCGGGCGCACTTGACCGGCTTTTCGACCGTAAAGGCCTTGGCGAATTCCGGATGGAACGTATCTTCCTTCGCCGCTGCAATCCACTTGCCCAGGAAGGGCTCACCCATCTTGCCCGTCTCGAAGAAGCTGCAGCCGGACGCCGTCTCACCGTTGTCCGCCGTCACCGTAACCTTCACATAATATCTTGTCCGCGGCTTCCACTCATAATCCAGCACGGTTCCGCGGCTGTCCGTCCCTTCCGCGCTCAGCAGCAGGCCGGCAAAATCCGGCTGATCGCTGACTTCAATGACCGCTTTTTCGCTGTGCTTTGCCTGTGTCTGTGTCACTTTCCAGGAAACATAGACCGGATTCAGTGCGAATCCGACCGGCTCATGAATCCCGTTGATCTTAATCTGTTCAATCTTCATGCTGTAACTCCCGTTGAAATATTGTCTGAGCTTCTGCTTCTTTAATGTGCATAATCCGGATCTACTTTACTGGAAGGTCCGGTTAATCCAGTCTGCGAAGAGTCCCTTCCACTCCTTCACGGCGCTCCAGTCCTGCCGGAACATCGGCATCTGCTCATGAATGCAGCCGCCGAAGCCGTGTCCGCCGTACGGGAACAGATGCAGCTCCGTCTTCACGCCTTTGCGGGAAGCGATCATCGCCAGCTCCGCGTCCAGATACGGATCAACCACGTCATCATCCCAGGCTGCACACAGGAACATCGGGCAGTCGCCTTCCTGCACATGTGTGCGCATCTCATAGCGGTCACTGAAGGCCTTGCGCTGTACCGGATCTTCATAAATCTCCCGGCCGCCGATCACAGCGACGATCTTGTCATTCTCCATGGAAATGGCCGGATAGACCATGCCGAGTGCATTGACCCGGCCATCAGCCGTATCCACTTCATCAGCCGTGTAGCCCTCCCAGACCACCGGCTCATCGCGGAAGACCAGCGCGGTCACACCGCACAGATTACCGCCCGCAGAGAAACCGACGATACCGATCTTCTCCGGTGAAATTCCGAACTCGTCTGCGTGAAACCGCACGTAGCGGATGGCGCGCTGGCAGTCCAGATACATCAGCGGTGCACGGTTCGGATAAGAACGGTACCAGAGCACGAAGGCACTGATCCCCGCCTCGTTCAGGAACTGTGCAATATGCTCGCCCTCACTGTCCATGGACTTGGTCAGATAGGCGCCGCCCGGGCAGATGATGACACACTTGTCACTGCCTTCCTTCAGATACGGAATCAGGAACGGCTCGTCCTCATAGGTTTCCTTCGCAAGTCCTGCCTGTATCTCCTGCCGGTAAACCATGGTGTCATTGCCGGACAGATCGCCCAGATCCGGTGTCGATTTATCCCAGATGCCGGGATATTTCATGAACAGATCCTGCTCGGTATACTCCTCATGCCAGTCCATCACATCCCGCTTGCTCTCCGGCCGGTTTCCGGGAATACTCTTTCCCCAGATCGGTATTCTTTTCTCCATGTAACCCTCCTTAAGCTGTTTTTTTAAACAGAAAACGGAGTGCCCCCTCCCCCGGGGACACTCCGCTGTCTGATTTTACCTTTACAGAAACTTCTTGATAATTTCCATCGGATCCTTTGTCCCGCCGTTTGCGATCTGCTCGCGCACAACCTTCTCGATCATGGGCTCCATGAAGTTCGGAATATCGATGCCGGCAACCTTTTCGATGGTCTTGGCAGGTGCCTTCTCAAATTCCTTCAAGAGAGCCGGATCACTCTGAATCTTCTTGACGATTTCCGCAGCCTTTTCCTGCATTCCTGCATCCATAGTATTGATCTCCTTTCAGAAACTGATTCAATGATCCTTAAGATAGTACTTCGTACTCTACTATTTTATCGTTTTTTACTCCGGATGAAAACCGTTCCCGGCTGTCCTCCAGCCGGTTTTCACAGGTGATCCGGGATCAGAACAGGTGCAGTCTGATCCGCAGCAGCGTGGGCTCGAAATACATCATCGCCTGTGCCTCGTCGCCGTTGCAGTGCAGCGTCGTCTTCCAGCCGTCCGGGCCGAACACGCCCTGCTCCAGGGAGAGAATCTCAATGTTCGGATACGCCTTGTCCGCCGATTCATAGTTCACGACGGCGCGGTTGACCAGGATTGTAAAGCTCTCTACATCCGGCGCCTCGCTCTCCTCCTGCAGAATCAGGCAGACGCCGTCCTTCTTCTTGAAGAAAGGCACTTCGGTCAGAACCCGGAAGTTCACCTTTCCGAAATGCAGCATGCTCTCCTCCGGGCGCTCGGAAATCGCTGCCTGCAGGCGGCTTGTTCCATAAGCATCCGTCAGCATCGGCATCATGGCCTTCAGCGCATCGGCACAGAAGCGGTACTCCTCCACGCTCTGCTGCTCCTGCAGCAGCGGATCTGTCGAGTCGCCGCCGAAAATCTCCATGATCGGCGTCGCACCGGTCTGCTCCAGATCTTCAAAGCCGAAGGGCGCGAAGCAGGCCGCGTGATAATGACCCACGGTATACACCAGACGCGCACCCACATGGCCGTTGGTCGCTGCCTCCGGAATGTAGAGCGGATTGCCGCGCTTGACATAGTGATCGCAGATCTCCAGGAAATTCTTGACATAAATATCCGGGCAGAAGACATCAATGGCAGGTGCAGCATATTCCCACACCTCCATCATCTGATATGTCGGCCCGCCCGTGGGATAGGTTCCGGGCGCTCCCTGCTTCAGCCAGCAGTTCACAACCATCGGAAGGTCATATTCCTTCCGGCCCTGCTCTGCTACGTAATTG
>JAFTFP010000139.1 GCA_017449485.1 Lachnospiraceae bacterium | reverse complement strand
ATGAGCGCCTTTTCCACAAATATCACACTTGGCCATTTTGACACCTCCTATCACTGAAAGATAAAAACCAAAAGCTGCAGCGTAAGCCGCAACATTAGTATCTTAACAAACGGATTTTGAAAAATCAAGTCTCGTTTTCAGGAAATGCCCGATTCGCGGCTTCTTCATTCGTAATCCGCTCTTTTCCTGCATTTTTCACAACGGATACCACCCGGTCCATCACCTCCGGCATCATATCCAGGACCTGTGTGACGATCTCCTGATTCTTCATATTCACAATCCGGACGCTGCCGCCCTGCATGACGAGCACGGCTGACGGTGTCATGCGGGCAAAGAAGCCGCCTGTGCCTGCATCCTTCTCATCCGAAGTGTTGGATCCCGAGCCGCAGCCGATGGTGAGATCAGAAAGCGGAATAATAATGGAATCTCCCACCGTGATCGGGTCTCCGGCCACTGTTTTCTTTTCCAGAACCTCGTCAAGACTGTCAATCAGCGAACGCATCACATTGCCGAGCCGGTTCTCTTTATCTGCCATCACACCTTCTCCTTTTCTACATTCCTTCCGCCGCCTGCGGCCTGTCTGATCTGTCCGATCATCCGCCGCAGTTCCCGGATCCGGTAAAGTCTGAACGCACCGGCCGCCAGTGGATAAACTCTGATCTTCCCATGAATCGCGCCGGTCAGGTCAAGACACTTTTTTTCAAAATCCGGCTCAATGGCAGTGTGACCACAGACAAGCGGATAAAGCAGGCCCTGCAGTGCCATCATCATGCCGGTCAGATCGGGCGTTTCAAAACCGGCTCTTCCCCGGATCATCCAGTGGATGGGCAGTGCCTTTTCAAGCGCCTTAACAGCGATCTGAACCGTTTTCCGGATCATTCCCCTGTTCTGTCTGTTCAGAACAATCTCTGCTGTACGGATTATCTTATCACATCGCTCTTCTAAAGTCAGCGGTACCTTCTCTTCCTCCTCTCCGGATTCTTTCTTCCTGCGGAATCTGCCGGGATCAACCGGAAATCCGAAGAGTGAAAGCCGGGCGGCAGACTGTCCACCGGCGGCATGCGCACAGAATCGCACAGCGCCTGAAAGCCACGCCGCCTCCAGATCTGCATCTGCCGCGGCATGCGCATCTTCTTCCTGCTGCACAAGATGCCCTTCCGCATCCAGGCGGATCGGCGCAAAAAGCACCAGAGCCAGCACCGTGAGCAGCAGGCCGATCAGAATCAATAATAGAATACCGATCCATCGGATTATCGTATAAACCATGCGTCAAATACCCTGCGCGCCATCGGGACGGCGTAATCCCCGCCGCTTCCGGCGCCTTCCAGCACAACTGTCACACAGATCTGCGGATCAGAGGCCGGCGCAAAGCCGGTAAACCAGGCATGTGAGATCGTATCCAGATCTCTGAATTCCGCCGAGCCGGTTTTTCCCGCTGCCTCATAGGCTGCGTCAGACAGCTTCCTTCCCGTTCCTTCCGTCACGACCTTCCGCATCATCTGCGCGACGCGGTCTGCCGAAGCCGGGTCAGCCTGCTGACCCAGTGACCGCGGTCTGGCTGATTTTAGAATCGTTCCGGAGGCCGTCTGTACTCTCTCAACAACATAAGGCTGCATCATCACCCCGTGATTGGCAATCATCGCTGTAATCATATTCAGATGCAGCGGCGACATGGTCGTCTCTCCCTGTCCGATGGAAAGCTGCATGACCTCTCCCGTTGTGGACAGAGAACTGATCTCAGCCCTGCTCGTGGAAGTCGGAAGTTCACAGGGCAGATCCTTTCCGAAATACAGCTTCGTGAGCGTCTGTGCGAAAGCACCTCTGTCAAACTTCAGTCCCATATTTGCAAAAGAGGAATTGCAGGACTGAGCAAAGGATTTGTCAAAATTCACCGTTCCATGCGTCTGTCCGTGGTAGCAGTGAATGGACTCTCCGTCTGCAGTAAAGCTGCCGCTGCAGGTGAATTGATAGCAGTCTGCGCCTTCTCCGAATTCCTGCAGATACTCCAGCGCATCCACAATCTTAAAAGTGGAGCCGGGCGGGTACTTCCCCTGGGTGGCGCGGTTCAGGAGCCTTCCGGCCTCATTGTCGCCGGAGATCTCATTCCAGTTCTCCCGGATCGTATTCGGGTCATAATCCGGCCGCGAGACACAGGCCAGAATCCGGCCGGTTCCCACCTCTGTCACGATGATCGCACCTTTATAGATTCCCAGCGCATCTCCGGCCGCCTGCTGCAGCGCCGGATCCAGTGTGGTTACAACGTCATTCCCGGGATACTTTTCTCCCCGGCTGTCATACGCCGTCTTCTCCGCAATGGAGAGATCAGACCGGACCAGCTGGCGATTCTCCAGCGCCTCCACACCGCTGCGTCCCAGCTCATCATAGCCGATGATCTGGGCAAACAGTGATCCGAAGGGATAAGTGCGTTTTTCCGTTCCGTCTGCATTGTCCACAGTCTGGGCGAGGATCTGGCCATCCGCGGCATAAATCGTACCGCGGCGGTTCTGCCCCAGCAGCATTTCTTCCCGGCCGTTGTAGTCATTTTCAAACAGCTCCTCCTGATGTGTCAGGGCATAGCTGCAGATATAGATCATCATGGATACAAACAGCGCGGCAAACAGACCGCCGACAAAATAGATTCTGTGCCGGGCGGCGCGTTTTTCCTCTCTTGTTCTGACATCCGGATTATTATTGTTCAATCTTCATACTCCTCCGGGCGTTTCTTACTTCTTCGGACCGGGCGGCCTTCTTCCGGCCTGTCCGGTCTGTTCTGACGCATCTGCTGTCTGCGAAGGCGCGCTTGTTGTCTGCGCTGCATTTCTTCTCTTCTGCGGCGCCGCTCTTCCTCCTCGCGGCGCTGCTCCTCCTCCTGCTCGAAGCGGATCCGGAAGGCTTCAATCTTTTCTCCCTGCAGCATGGCCAGCATTTCCGCAAATGTAAACATCAGAATGGTGGCGAGAATGGAACTTCCGCCATAGCTCACAAACGGCAGGGTCACACCGGTCAGCGGAATGAACTTGGTCTCGCCGCCGATGGTCAGGAAGTTCTGAAAGCCATACGCTGCTGCGATTCCGAAGGTACAGAGCTGATAGAATTTATCGCCGTAATTCAGGGACATGAACAACAGCAGCAGAAAGCTGTTCAGACACAGCAATATCAGACACATGGCGCAGATCAGTCCCAGTTCCTCCGCAATCGGGGCAAAGATAAAGTCCTCCAGTGCATAGGGAATCCGCTCCGATGCGCCCTGGGTCAGTCCTGTCCCGAAAGGGCCGCCGAAGGAAATGGCAAACAGAGACTGTGTAATCTGATAACCCATGGAATCAATCACACTCCAGGGATCCAGAAACGCCTGCACACGCACCTGAACATGGGTAAAAATCCGATATCCCAGATAGGCTCCCACTGCACCGCTGCCTGCGCCGGCCGGAAGGACCCACCACTTTCCTGTCGCCTCGAAAAGCATCAGCACATAGACTACGAAGAAAATGACGGCGCTTCCCAGGTCTCTGGAGAAAACCAGAATCAGTACATGTGCCGCTGCAAACAGACCGCTCATCCAGCCTTTGCCGGTCGTGGAGAGACAGCCGGCTGTAAAGATCACAAAGAGGATCTTCACGAATTCAGATGGCTGAAAGGTAATCCCGAAGATGCTGTAGTTCAGGTTCGCACCCTGGATTGCGGAACCCAGGACCAGCACAATTCCCAGTGCAATCACGCCGGCAAATCCCAGCGCATAGAGAAAGACCGGCTCCTTCAGGCGGCTGATCTTCTTTCTCAGAAGCGGCAGCACCAGTGACAGGATCAATCCGATGAGCGCAATGGAGAACTGTTTGGCGCTCCGCCGCAGAGAAAAGCGGGAAATGATCACAAAGCCGATGGACATCAGCATGCATGCATTGTGATACAGCAGCATGTTCGCATGGTCATAAATCGTATGAAAAAGAACGATCGCTCCGCCAAGAAACAGGATTTCCAGCGCGCCCAGAAACAGATAGCGCAGATCCCTGAATCCCGCGGCGACCGTCAGGCTTCCGGTTCCCAGAAATGCCAGAATCAGAAGTACCTGCAGAATGCCGTTTACCTTCTGGACAGATTCATCCTTCTGACGGAAGAGCATCTGAAAAGCCAGCAGTGTATAAACCGCCAGGATGGCGGCCAGTGCATAACGTGAAATTTCAAGTATATATAATCTCATTCAGCTCGTTTTAAGGTCCGCCGTCGCCGGCAGACGCATTTTGCTTAATCCGCGCCTTTGCGGAAATGTCCGGTCGTATAGGACGCGGGTGCATCCTGACCGCCCTCTTTAAAGCATCGCAGAATCTTTCGGGTCTCGCTCCCACTTTCTGTCGTGAAAGCAAGCAGCTGCGCCGCGCACAGATCCAATATGGGCTGCCTGTTTTTCCCGCTGCGGTGATCTGAGAGATCCTTGTGCAGGGACAGCGGCACGCTGTTGTAAATAATATTGTAACAGTGACGGCAGACTGTCCGGACAGGGAAGAATTCTCCCTTTCTGTCCTTCAGTAAATAGAAGCCTTCTTCTTTCTTCGTGCACCGGTTCATCGTTTTTCTGACGCAGCCGGCCGTGATCATCATCGGAATCCGTCCATAGAGCTGAATTCCAAACGAAGCCTTCTGCTTCGAGAAGGTGCTGCAGAGTTCTCTTCCGGAAAGCTCCTGCGGCATCATCACAAGATCACAGTATTTTAAGAGCAGCGCCGCAGCCGGCTGGTTCCACGCATAGCAGGAGCTGTCTGCGGCCAGGATGCCGGTATAGCCCCTGGAAATCATGAATTCCAGTTCCTCGATGGTCCGCACAAGGACGCCGGCATAGACGTTTTCCGCCTCACCGGATTCATTCTTACTCGTGAGCATCCGGTAATACTCCTCCAGTACGCCTCTGCTGTTTTCCCGGAAAATGTACGGGAGTCCCAGCAGATGAACCGGCCTTATGGCGTGCGGATTCTTCCCGGGTCCGTCCTTATCTTCTATACGGATCTGTTCGGATTCAAGGATGACATAATCTGCAGCGGACGCTGCAAGAACCGCGTCATACTGTTCCTGCGTTGTCACAGAAACCATTCTCGCCGGGTGCGGAAGATCTGAGAACGCGCCGGATTTTGCCTCAGATAAAGAGGCACGCAGCGTTTGTGCTGCAATCTCCGGCTCAGCGGGATGATGCGCGGCCAGGATCGCCTTTTCGAGCTGTGCAACCGCCTCACGCCTTAAGTCGTTCAGGCTGCTGACCGCCATGAAGAGATCCGGCTCGATCTCCGCGCTGAGCTCAGAAAGGCTGAACACGGAGCCGCCGGTCTTCGACAGCCTTGTCCGTATCTCCTCTTCGGTCAGCGGACGGCTTTTGGCCTGCGCCGGGCTGGCGCCGTATGCTGTCGCGCTGACTCCCTCCCCGGTGATCAGGGTCAGCTCTGCAGGCTGATTTTTCTTCAGCCGCACGAAACCGGTCACAGGGATCGGATGCGGATCCGGCAGATACTTTTCGCGAATGGTCTTCAGAAGCGCATCCGGCGTGCCGGAATAACCCGGCTTTCCCATTGTCAGCAGCTCCCGGCCATTTCGATTCTTATAATAGCCCGTAGAGAGATCCGAGCGCAGATACAGGGCATGCAGCATGGTGATGTCGGCAGAATCGATCTGCCATCTGCCGGGACGGCCGGCCGCATTCCAGTCATAGAAGCGGTCCAGGTATTTCCTGTATACGGCGGTCACACCGGCCGCATACTCCGGCTTCTTCATGCGTCCTTCAATCTTGAACGAGTCAATCCCCGCATCAATCAGTTCCGGGAGAATCTCGAGCACACACAGATCGCGCATGGAGATCGGATAGGTCTCCCGGCGCTCCCCGCCAAGGGGCTTCTCTTCGCCCGGCGCATAAACATCATAGGGAAGCCTGCAGGGGCCTGCACAGCGCCCGCGGTTCCCGCTGCGTCCGCCCAGGAAGCTGGACATGAGGCACCTTCCCGAGTAGGAATAGCACATCGCACCGTGAATAAAGGCTTCAATCTCGATGTCTTCCTGCTTCAGAAGACGTATTTCATCCAGCGACAGTTCTCTGGCCGGCACCACACGGCTCACGCCCAGGCGTTTTAAGAATGCTGCGCCTTCCCGGGTCGCAACCGACATCTGGGTCGAGGCATGCAGCAGCAGCCCCGGACACGCGGCTGAAAGGCTCTGCAGAACACCCGTATCCTGGACAATCACGCCGTCCAGGCCGCACTGTTCATAAAGCCCCCGGACAAAATCCGTCAGTTCTCCCAGCTCTTCCTGCCGGGTCAGCGTATTGACGGTCAGATAGACCTTCTTTCCGTACAGATGCGCTTCCCGGATCGCGCGTGCCAGCGCTTCACTGGAAAAATTGTCAGCGTACGCCCGGGCACCGAACTTCTCGCCGCCCATATAGAATGCATCCGCACCGGCATTCAGCGCACCCGCAAATGCTTCATAGCTGCCGGCGGGAGAAAGCAACTCCACTTTCTTCATCCAATAATCCTTCAGATAATATAAAAGCGCAAGCATCGCCTGCGCTTCGTACAAACTCTGGTATAAAAGGACAGTCCTGTGCCTGTCTTCAGCGTCCCAGCGATTTCAGTTCCGCCTCGAGCTGAATAATGCGCTTGGCTCTCTCCTCGCTCTCCTGACGGATCGTCCGCATGGTCTTCTCCGTGTTTTCAAGCTTCATCTGCGTCGTAATCAGCTCATGCTTGAGGTCATACAGATCCTTATCCTTGGTCTGCATGTCTTCCTGCAGCAGTTCATTCTTCTTCTGCTCGCGGAAATAATCATCCGCAATATTGATCTCCATCAGAATCGTGCGGTAATCCAGGCTCAGCTTCCGGAAGGCCTCAATCTTATCAAATTCGGCGATCTTCGCATTCAGATAAGACGCCACCTTCTGAAGATACTCTTCGCTCTCTCCACTCAGGGTATAAACCTTGCCGTTAATGATTACTTCGGTTTCCGAATTCGCTGCCATAATGCTTCCTCACTCTTATTTCTGAATAAACATATCGCATTAAATTTTAATCGTTCTCATCAGTGATTTCAAGCCCCAGATGGTGATAGGCTGTCTTCGTGGCCACTCTGCCCCTGGGGGTCCGGTTCAGAAAACCATTCTGCAGAAGGTAGGGCTCCACCACATCTTCTATGGTTCCGGGATCTTCACCGATGGATGCCGCCAGGGTATCGAGTCCGGCCGGCCCGCCGCCGAAGTTCTCGATCAGGGTGAGCAGGAAGTTCCGGTCGACCCGGTCCAGTCCCATCCGGTCCACTTCCATCATATCCAGCGCAGTCTGAGCGACGGCCTCTGTGATCCTTCCGTCATGGCGCACCTGCGCATAATCCCGTACGCGCTTCAGAATCCGGTTTGCCAGACGCGGGGTGCCGCGGCTTCTTCTTGCCATTTCGGCGGCGCCGGCTTCATCCAATTCAACCCCCAGCACATCGGCGGAGCGCAGCAGAATGGTCTTCAGCTCCGGAACCGTATAGAACTCCAGCCGCTGAATCTGGCCGAACCGGTCCCGCAGCGGTGCAGACAGAAGGCCGGCACGCGTCGTCGCGCCGATCAATGTGAATTTCGGAAGATCCAGCCGGATGGACTTGGCTGTCTGTCCCTTTCCGATCATGATATCGATGGCATAGTCTTCCATCGCGGGATACAGCACCTCTTCCACCTGTTTGTTCAGGCGGTGGATTTCATCCACAAACAGAATATCGCCTTCCTTCAGGCCGTTTAATATGGCAGCCATCTCCCCGGGCTTCTCAATCGCCGGCCCGCTGGTAATCTTGAT
>JAFTFP010000138.1 GCA_017449485.1 Lachnospiraceae bacterium | reverse complement strand
TACAAGAGGCGAGCTGCAGCGCAGCGCGATGAATATCTGCCGCTACCTTCTGAAGACGCCGGCGTATCTGCGCAGCATTGGGCAGGAGACAGAACTGGACCGCGAGCTGGCAGAATCTCTGACAGATGAAGATCAGTCCATGCAGAACGCCGTGACGCTGATGATAGACGGCGACACGGAAATCGATGTGAATGCCATCCGGGCCGAGAAGGGACAGACGACGGTCTTCACAGCCTGCCAGGAGCGCCGCGGAAATTATGAGCTGGAGCTGGTGCTGCGGGCAGATTCGGATAATCCGCTGGCCCAGATCCCGGTGACGGTCTTCATGAACAAGGATGTGCTGAAAACCATCACTTTGACCGGATCGGACAATGAGTGGAGAACAGAGCGGATTCCGGTGCTTCCGGGCTTTTCCGCCAACTTCTTCCTGAAATTCTACTTCGGTCAGACCGGCATCGTATTAAAGTCTGCGAAGCTGATTCTGACAGAAGATACGGAGAACAAGATCCGGGAGATTCTGGCAAGCCTGGGCTGAGGAGCCGGACTGCGGACTTGACTGCGAACTTAGATGAAAGAATAAAGAAATATAGAGAAAATAATAAATAAACAACAGAGGAAAGGGGACAACGAATGAAAATCAGAACCATCATTACGCAGGACGCGGAAGTTGATGATCAGAATTCACTCCGCCATTTTCTGTTCTATGCCAATGAAGTAGACCTTCAGGGCATTGTGCAGACCTCATCCAAGTTTCACTGGATCGGTGTGCCCGGCGCGGTAAAACCGGAGAAGCGCCGCGGCGACGATTTCGGCTTTGAGGAGAGCGGACCGTTTGACGCTCCTTACCGCTGGCCGGGAACAGACTGGATGTTCCGGGTGATTGACGACTATGAGAAGGATTATCCGAATCTGAAGAAACACGCCGACGGCTATCCGACACCGGACTATCTGCGCTCCATCACCAAGATCGGCAACATCGGCTACGAGGGCGAAGTGGAGCAGAAGACAGAGGGCTCCGAGCTGATCCGCGAGCGGATTCTCGATGATGATCCGCGCACCCTTTATCTGCAGGTCTGGGGCGGCACCAACACCATCGCCCGGGCGCTGTTGGATATTTATGAGGAATACAAGGACACCCCGGAGTGGCCGGCACTGAAGGAGAAGATCACGAAGAAGGTGGTCATCACCGCCTGCGGTGAGCAGGATCCCGCTTACCGGGATTATGTTGCCGAGCTGTTTCCAGGCATTCCGTTCATCAAGACCCTGCAGATGAAGAGCTACGCTTATCCGTGGTTTGTGATGCCGGAAGGCGAAAGCAAGGATACACTGAAGGCAGAGTTTATGAAGCGTGAGATCCTGTGCGGGAAGAGCGCACTGGCGGATGGCTACTGCACCTGGCTGGACGGCAAGCGCTACGAAGGCGAAGGGGACGCGGGACAGTTCGGCGCCAATCCGGACATTGTCAACACCTGGTTCGGTGCCAGAATGGGTCTGCCGGCGGCACATCAGTATGATTTCCTCTCGGAAGGTGACTCACCGACATATTTTGCCTTATTTGACTGGGGCTTCCGGACGCTGGAGGACTTCAGCTACGGCGGCATGGCGGGACGCTATCACCCGGTAGAGGGCGAAGTCAACTCCAAGGGCGAGCCGCTGAACATCTGGGATGTCTCCCTCGATCACTATGTGGACCGCGACGGAAACGATCAGGAGCTGGAGTCCATGTGGCCTCATGTCTGTGAGATTCAGCGCGATTTCGCAGCCCGCGTGGACTGGGCGTCGAAGGACCGCTTCGAGGACGCCGAGCACGCACCGACGCTCTGCATCACAGAGGGGACGGACTTCGAGGCAGCGCCGGGAGAAAAGCTTACGTTCCACGCACAGACTGAAAGCCGCGACAACGCCGCAGTGGCGGTGAGCTTCGAGGTTTATAAGGAGGCCAGTGCCGCTTGTGCAGCGCAGGCTGAGCTTGTCTGTGACGGCAGCTGCGCAGAATTAACCGTACCGGTCAACGCCACGGTTAATGACTGCATCCACGTTGTTGTCAAGGCGCAGGCCGAAGGACACTACCAGCTCGTGCACTATCAACAGATTATTGTGCGGGTCCGGTAAGGCCGGAAATATAAGAATAATTAGTAAAGGATCACTGTCAACGTTATGAAACCGGAAACAAAAACACCCAATGCCAAGGCACTTCTGCCGATTCTGCTTTTCCTGATTCTGTATCTCGGGAACGGCATCTATTTTGAGTACATTCACCCGGCCGAGGGACAGATGGGCTTCTATGTCGTGTCTGTCGTTCTGGCCTTCTCGATCGCCCTGATTGCCGCATTTTGCCAGAACCGGGCTGTCTCCTTTGAGGACAAAATCCGGATCTGCGCAAAGGGTATCGGAGATGAGAATATTGTGACGATGCTTTTCATCTTCCTGATGGCCGGCGCGTTCAGCGGCATCGCAAAGGAAGCGGGCGGCGCCTACAGCACGGCCAACCTGCTGCTGAATATCATTCCGGGCCGGCTGGCCGTCCCCGGACTGTTTGTCATCGCCTGCCTGATTTCGATGGCGATGGGGACCAGTGTCGGTACGATCACGGTGCTGGTTCCGATTGCGCTGGCCGTCTCAGAAAACGGCGGAATCTCGCTGCTGATGTGCACCGGCGCGGTGGTCGGCGGCGCCATGTTCGGAGACAATCTGTCCTTTATCTCTGACACGACTATTGCGGCGACCAAGACCCAGGGCGTGGAAATGAAAGACAAGTTCTCCGCCAACATCCGGATCGCGCTGCCGGCAGCGGTGCTCACGCTGATCGTTCTGACCGTGTATGCGCTGACCGGAAAGGCGGCCGTGATCGGACCTTTTGACTTCAGGATTCTGCAGGCGCTGCCGTATTTTGTCGTACTGGCGCTGTCCATTCTGGGCATCAATGTATTCATCGTGCTGCTGGCTGGTATTGTGCTGTTCCTGCTGGCCGGCGCCCTGACCGGTTCGCTGACCTATGTCAGCGCGCTTTCCTCCATGGGAAGCGGTCTGTCGGGCATGTTTGAGACGATGATCGTGACGATTCTGGTTTCGTCAATCGCAGCTCTGATGCGCGAATACGGCGGATTCGAAGCGATTCTGGCGCTGATCCGCAGCAAGGCGGACACGCGCCGGGGCGGCATGTTCGGCATTGCGGCACTGACCGCCTTCATGGATGTGGCAACGGCCAATAACACTGTCGCGATTGTCATCGCAGCGCCGATCGCGAAAGAGATCAGCGAGGAATACGATGTCAGCCCGAAGGTGACCGCCTCCCTGCTGGATACGTCTTCCTGCGTCATGCAGGGCATCATTCCCTACGGTGCGCAGCTGCTGATTGCCGCCGGTATTGCGGGCGTGACCAGCTTCTCCATCATGCCGTATCTGCTGTATCCGTATATTCTGGCAGTCTTTGTGCTGGCTTCCATTGTGAAGGCCGGCGCCGGAAGCGGGAAAGAAAAGGCATAAGAAGAGCACTGACAAAAGAAGCATAGGCATAAGAAACACAGACAATCAGATTATTGACACAGAAAAAGGAGCTGCTGCGGCAGCTCCTTTTTTACAGCATCTTCAGCGACACCAGATGCTTCCTGCGGGATCAGACATCCAGCGACTTCAGATAGGCGATGGCATCATAGAAATCCTGCGGATCGTCCCGATGCTCAATCAGGACCGGCATATCCGGATCGCCCAGCTCCTCAACCTTTTTCAGGTAATAGGCGTGGTCAAAGCTGCCGGTTCCGATCTTGACTTCCTGGATGTTGACGGTGGTGCCGGGCATGTGCAGCACATCCTTGCAGTGCAGGCTCACAATCCGGCTGCCCAGCTGGCTGAAGCAATCATCCAGAAGCTCCTTCTGGTGTGTATAGGTGAAGGGATCATTGATGAAGTTGAAGGGATCCAGGTGCACCTTGAAGGTGGGACGGTCAATATCCCGGATCATCTGGGCGTATTGCTCGACGGACCAGGGAACCATCC
>JAFTFP010000137.1 GCA_017449485.1 Lachnospiraceae bacterium | reverse complement strand
GTTGAGTATGATGTAATCCAGGGCCAGAAGGGTCCGCAGGCCGTTAACGTAACAAAGCTTTGATCAGTTTGATCTGAACAGGCTTTACGTCGGTCACATGCACAAGACAAGATCCAATTTGATGGGCCTGACGAGATAGATGATATTGAATCATGCAAACAGGATTGTGAAACAGAATTGTGCAGCGGGGAGAGCTGAATGCTCTCCCCGCTTTTTGTTTGCTTTATAAGTACTATGCCCTGGCATAGCGCACCAGATCTTCCAGCTTAAGTGTCCCGCCGAACAGATCCAGTGCCGAGCCCACCGTGACGTCCACGCGGCCGCCTGTGAGCTGCCGGATGAGCTTCAGATCGTCCAGCACATGTACGCCGCCCGCATAAGTGACCGGCACCTGCAGGGGCTCCTCTCCTGTCCCATCCGATCCAGTCCGGCTGCAGCCCTCTCCCAGGATCTTCAGTAGTTCCGTCTCCACACCGCCGCGCTTTCCTTCCACATCGGCCGCATGAATCAGAAACTCATCGCAGCTGGATGACAACTCAGAAAGCAGTGCCGGCGTGACGCGAAGCTGTGTCAGCTTCTGCCAGCGGTCTGTCACCACGCGGTACTCGGCCGCCCCTTCTGACGCCGCGTCTCCTACTAAGACTCTCCGGCACGACAGATCCAGCACCAGATGCTCTCTTCCGACTGCGCGCAGCATCTGCTCCAGCCGATCTTCATCCAGCCGTCCCTCCCGGAAAACATAAGAAGTGACAATGACATGGCTTGCGCCCATCTCCAGGAAGTCTGCGGCGTTCTCCGGATTCACGCCGCCGCCGATCTGCATGCCCCGGGGAAATGCCGCAAGCGCCCGCCGCGCCTGGACCAGATCCGCCGCATAGGCTTCCGGCTCCTTCTCCCGGCTGTTCAGGAGAATGATATGCCCGCCCGCCAGATTTTGCCCGCGATACAGACCAGCATAATAATCAGCGCCCAGTGCCGACACAAAATTATCCGTGACCTCGCTGCTCTGGTCACGGATGGAAGAACCGACAATCTGTTTGACTGCGCCGTTATGAATGTCTATACAGGGACGGATTCTCACGTCTTACCTCCCGGATATCAGTCATCCAGCTTCTTCAGGAAGTGGCCGTCGATGCTCACGCCCTCGTCGATCATGACAAAAGCGTGGGGATCGATCTGGTGAATAATCGCTTTCAGCTGGTGCTCTTCATATTTTGAAATGACACACATCAGAACGTGGACGTCGTCATCTGTGTAGGCGCCTTTGGCGTCCCAGCAGGTCAGGCCGCGGTGCATCTGGCCCATCAGCTCGATTTCCAGCGGTTTGATGTCCTTCATCTTGGTCAGAATCAGAACCTGCATATTGATGTTCTGGATGTGGACGCGGTCACAGGCGGTGGAGCAGATCACGGAATAGATCAGGGAATACAGTACCGTCGGAATGTCGAACAGCAGCAGACACAGGCCGTAAAGGACCAGATTCGCCGCGATGTTGATCCGGCCGATGGAAAAGCGTCCCTTCTTCTGGATCAGAATCATTCCCACCAGATCCATGCCGCCGTCACAGGCGCCCATCCGCAGCACCAGACCCACGCCGACACCGGCCAGCACGCCGGCGATGATGCAGTTCGCCAGCTTGTCCTCCATGATCGGCGCAGCCGGGATCGGAATGATCGACAGCATCACCGTGATGCAGGTGACGGTGAACAGGGTCTTGGCCACAAAGCGCTTGCGCATGGTGCGGATCGCGATGATCAGGCCGGGCAGATTCAGAATGTAGTAGATAATACCGGAAATATCGAAGCCGCCGAAATTAATTCCAAACTTCTGCGCAAGGAGCGTGCGGGCCAGCTGGGAGAAGCCCATGAAACCGCCGGAGTACAGGTGCAGCGGCTGCAGGAACAGGTTGACGCCGAGGGAATAGATCAGCACGCCCAGCACAATGCCGGGGACGCGGATGCTCTCCTGCTTCGCCTGCTTTACGCCGCCCTCTTTCTCCAGCGCTTTCTCTCTGCTGTTGACTTCTTCCTGAACGCCTGTCATACGCCTGTTTCCTGTGTTCCTTTCCTTTTCACCGCCTGCTCAGCAGGCGCAGCGGCTGCCGATCCAGCCGACGCAGCTACCTTCTCATGACTTCTCGATCAGAATACCCTCCCGATAGGCCTGCAGCAGATCCTCGAGCTGCTGGATCTCCTCCTTGAGCTGCTCGCCGTTGTCGGTGTCCGCCACCAGCTGGCGCTTCGGGTAGTTTTCCACGTACATGTAATCCGACAGAATGTCCGTCTCGTTGCGGATAGCGGATTCCATCGACTCGAACAGCTCATGGGCGACGATCCGCACGCCGTGGGAATTGGCGACCAGCGTGTAGCCGGCCAGTCCGGTCGTCTTGTGGTAAGCCTTGGAGAATCCGCCGTCGATGACGAAGAGCTTGCCATTGCATTTGATCGGCGACTCGCCCTTCTTCTGCTCCACCGGCACGTGTCCGTTGACGATGTGCGGGTGCGGCTTCTCCAGCAGGCCGAACTCCGCCAGAATCCGGTCCACCACCGCCTCGTCGTTGTAGAGCCGGTAATAGGCGTTCTTGGTCTCCTCGTGCGTCTTCTTGTCTTCAACAAAATACCGCTCAAAGGTGGTCATGCGGTCCTTGCCGAATACCGGCGAGCTCGGGCCGCACCAGATGTACCACAGAATATCCTGGCCGAAGCGCTTCTCCGGCGTTCCGCGCTTGGCAAAATATCCCCTGCGGGCGTGGAATTCGAGCACGTCGTAGAGGGCCTTGCCGCAGTACTCCCTCTCACCCAGCCTGAAAGGCAGGAACTGCCCGTTCTCGTCCATCGGCACACAGCCGTGGTACAGCAGGCTCGAGTTGTAGCATTTGTACATGCTGCCGTTCGTGAACAGGAACCGCACATGGCGCTGGAGCTTCTCGCTCTTGCGGAACGCGCTGACCAGCCGCGTCATGCACTCCTCTTCCTCGGGCGTGAGCGCGTAGGGATCCTTCGGATCCACTGTCGGGAAATCCTTGTCCTTGAGCTCATAGGTATGACGTCCGATCTGGACCGTCCCCTTCTTGTAGTCAATCTTGTCCAGCAGCAGACGGTCATCCATGGCAAAATCCGGATGCCGCTTCACGAGCTGGCCCTCCAGCTTCATCTGCAGAATCGTGATGGCTTTGTGCATCTTCATGTCCAGCATCAGATCCTTGGTGTCGTAGTTCTCATCGTATATGATGCTGAAGGTATTGCAGGTGACATCCTTATAGGTCTCCATCGCCAGCTTGGCGAGCGGGATCAGGTTGATGCCGTAGCCCTCTTCAATGGTCGAGAGGCTGCCGTAGCGGGCACTCATGCGGATCACGTTGCAGATGCAGGCCTCGGAGCCTGCTGCCGCGCCCATCCAGACAATGTCGTGGTTGCCCCACTGAATGTCCACCGAGTGATAGTCCATGATCGCATCCATGATGATGTGCGGCCCCGGTCCCCGGTCGTAGATATCGCCGACAATATGCAGATGATCAATCACCAGCTGCTGAATCAGCAGGCACATCGCCGTGATGAATTCCTGCGCCCGGTCCAGCCGGATGATCGTGTGAATGATCTCGTTGTAGTAGGCTTCCTTATCCTGGATCTCCGCCTTCTCCGTGATCAGCTCTTCGATCACATAGGCAAAATCCTTCGGCAGCGCCTTGCGCACCTTGGAGCGGG
>JAFTFP010000136.1 GCA_017449485.1 Lachnospiraceae bacterium | reverse complement strand
GGCAGGTCATGCCTGCTTTTTTTATGCTGGAGGGGGCCAGAGGAGCCTGTCTGGATTCGCGGCGGCAGGTAGGATCAGCCGGACTACACGGTCATGTCAGTATCAGGGGTCAATGGTACAATATTTTGGATTATGGGCATTCATGCCCTTCTTTGCTGACCGCAGAAATAGCGGGTCAGAATCAGAATCTGGACCGGAGGAACGGGCTTGAACGGATTGGACGAGAAGGAAATACAGAAAAAACTTGAGGAATTCGAGAAAGAACTTTTCGAAGGAGATCTTTTCGGCGACGGCACAGCTGAGTCAGCACCTGAGGCGCCGCAGGCGGCCGAGGAAGAGGATTTCGATAAGACGGACACCATTCCCTTCGATGAAGTAGTTCTGAAAACTGCTGAAGAGACAGCGCAGCGGATCCGCGAGGAAGAAGAACTGAAGCGGGCTCAGGAAGTGCAGGCAGAGGAAAGCGACGGGGAAGAGGAGGATTTTGACACAACCGATACACTCCCCTTCGACGAGGTCGTCTCAGCTTCAGCCGGCGCAGAGCTTTATGAGGATTACCGCAGGGAAAGAGGAGACAGACGCCCGGAAGAGAGGCGGCGCAGACGTGCGGCGTATGACGCGGACCGGGATTATGCGGAAGATGAATACCTGGAAGAGATGGATGACATCGACCGGGATGATGCGTATGACGAGGAAGAGGAAGGAAATGCGCTGGTGCGCTTCTTTTCCCGCATGTCAGCGATTGACTGGGCCATCAGTGCCGCGGCGGCGGCAATTGTTCTGGCGGGTGTGCTGTTTCTTGTGCGCATGAATCAGACGCGGCAGCTGGAGGCACAGGCGGCCGAGTTCAAGGGGATCGGTCAGCAGATCGAGGGCATCGAGGTGATTGGCGGCGACACGCTGCATGCACTTTCAGATGCCCGCATCGCGCAGGCCGAGGCGGCTGAGGCGGCAAGAATTGCGGCCGAGGAGGAACAGAAGGCAGCCGAAATCGCGGCGCTGCCCGGCATTCCGGTGGACGTGAAGCTTTCGACCATTCAGTCCGACCTGAAGCTGAAGTTCTTAAATAAGGATAAGAATGCGATGATTGCGGGCGCGCCTTTCCGCGTAGAGGTCGTGCGTCCCTCCGGAAAGACCGAGACCTGGGAGGATGATGACAAGGACGGCATCATCTACCGGGACGGCCTGGAAAATGGTGAGTATAAGGTGACGGCACTGGCTCTGGCTCAGGAAGGCGATAAGAAATATGAAATGCCCTCCGGCGCACAGAGCATCAAGGTGACGGATACGATTGCCTATCAGAAGGTAGACGTCTCGGATGAAATCAAGAAGGAGTCCGAGATCAACGTCGCACAGGAGGATACGGCCAAGAAGGATACTGTTGTCGAGAGCACGATTCAGGATACCGTGGAGTGGGTCGAATCAACCAAGACGCTGATTGGAGAGGGCGAAGCCGGTTATGCAGGTACTTCGGAGTCCTATGAGGAGATCGGAAAGGATCAGATCGCGGATCCTTACGCGGCAGCCAGCCGCATCTTCCAGCGGCCTTATGTATACCTGACGGCGTCAGATCTGCATATCAGCGGAACGGATCACGGCACAGCCGGCAGCTCTGCGAAATTCAACGCAGAGATCACTGTGGCGGAAGGAACGGAAGGCCACGGCGAGGTGAGCTGGTTCTCGGATAATGACAGTGTTGCCAAGGTGGATTCTAATGGAAATGTCACTTTTGTCGGCGCAGGAACAGCCACAATTCAGGCACTGTGCGACGGCGTCAGTGACGTCATGACAGTGACCGTAGAGGGCGGTCAGAGCAGCGAAGGCCAGGGGGGCCAGTCCGAAGGCAGCGGTGCCGTGACCGGCGTGACCTTAAGCGGCACGATGATCACCGGCAAGGCGGGCGAGAGCCGGGTACTGACAGCCAATGTTCAGCCGCAGGATGCGGCGGATAAGTCTGTCTCCTGGAGCAGCAGCAATACAGACGTCGCGACGGTGGACGGCGGAACGGTCCGGCTGATCGCGCCGGGTACAGCGACGATTACCGTGACGACGGCACAGGGCGGATACAAGGCGGAGTGCAGCGTCACAGTTGAGAAGAATGAGGGGCAGATCGTTGCAGTCAGCGGCGTGAGCCTGAACCGGGATTCTCTGACGGGAGATAAGGGCGGCGGCGAGACGCTGACGGCGACGGTCTCTCCGGATAATGCAACCAATAAGAAGGTCAGCTGGAAGAGCTCAGATACTGCTGTAGCTTCGGTGGACGGATCCGGAAAGGTGACCTATGTCGGCAAGGGCAAGGCGACGATTACTGTGACGACGGAGGACGGCGGCAAGCAGGCATCCTGCAGCGTGACGGTGAACGGCGCGGCGGACGAGAATGCCCGTCTGAAGGATAAGAACGGCAATCCGCTGTATGTAAAGGACGGCGATACCTACCGGGAGGCACTGGTAAAGGATTACCGCCAGTACGACCGCTTCTACCGGAAAAAGGTTTCGAGCGGACAGTATCGCTATACCGGCTGGCAGACGCTGGACG
>JAFTFP010000135.1 GCA_017449485.1 Lachnospiraceae bacterium | reverse complement strand
TCGTCTTGCCGGCACCGTTGCTGCCCACCAGGGCATGCACCTCACCGGCCTTCAGTTCAAGACTGATGCCGGAGAGGGCTTCCGAACCGGAAAACTTCTTTCCGATGCCGGACATCTTCAGAATGACTTCTTCTGATTTCAAGCTTTGATAGTCTCCACGCCAAAGGAATCAAAGATGCATCTGCGTGCATCCTGCAGATCGGCAAGCTCGCCGGCCCGGATCATCTGTACAGACAGATTGCCGATGGCCGTCGCTTCGCCGGGGCCCGCATAGACAGTCCGGCCGGATTTTGCCGCAGTCAGGCGGTTTAAGTAGTCCGCCTTGGAGCCGCCGCCGACAATGTTGATTGCGTCATATTTCTTCCCGGTCAGGGATTCAATCTGATCGGCTGTCCGCGCATAGCTCTCCGACAGGCTCTGATAAATCACGGCAGCGATCTCGCCGACGCTCTCAGGCACCTGCTGCCCGGTTCTTCTGCAGTAGTCACGGATCTCCTCTGTCATATTGTCAGGAGACATGAAGCACTGATCATTGACATCAACGCGGGTGGCAAAGCCCTTGGCCTCCTCCGCGAGATCGCAGAGCTGTGCAAAGGAATAGGCATCGTTCAGCTCATGCCGGACCTGCTGGATCATCCACAGCCCCATGATGTTCTTAAGGAAACGGAAGCGGTAGTCGTAGCCGCCTTCGTTGGTGAAATTCGCCTGCTGTGCGTCTGCCCCGGTCACCGGCACTTTGTTCTCAACGCCCATCAGGGACCAGGTGCCGGAACTGATGTACAGCGTGTCGTCGCTCTGGCTGGGAACCGACATGACGGCCGATGCCGTGTCATGTGTCGCCGCCAGAATGACATCGCAATTAAAACCGACGCGCGCTGCGATCTCTTCTTTCAGCTGTCCGACCAGTGTCCCCGGCATGGACAGCGGCAGGAAGATCTTCTTCGGGAGCTGCAGCCGCTCAATCAGTTCATAATCCCATTCCTTGGTCTGCGCATTCACCAGCTGGCCGGTGGTCGCATTGGTATATTCAGAGCACTTGTTTCCCGTCAGCAGGAAATTGAAGAAATCCGGAAGCAGCAGAATCGCCGCCGCCTTCTCAAGCGTCTCCGGCTCCTGCAGTCTTGCAGCCGTCAGCTGATAGATGGTATTGAAGGGCTGCTTCGCAATGCCGGTGCGCTCATAAAGCTCCCGCTCCGGGATCAGCTTGTAGACTTCCTCGTCCACGCCGTCTGTACGGTGATCACGGTAGCCGTAGGTGCGGCCGATCAGCTGGTCCTGTTCATCCAGCAGCGCGTAGTCCACGCCCCAGGTATCAATCGCCAGAGAGGCCGGAATCTTTCCGATCTCGCCGCATTTTGCAATGCCGGCGACGATATTCTCAAACAGCCCCTCCCAGTCCCAGTACAGGTGTCCGTTCTCGCGCTTCATGCCGTTCTCGAACCGGTAGATTTCCTCCAGTTCCATTTTTCCGTCCCGGATGCAGCCCAAAATGTGCCGTCCGCTGGAAGCGCCGATGTCAATTGCAAGATAGTACTGTTCCATGTTTCCCCCTTCTT
>JAFTFP010000134.1 GCA_017449485.1 Lachnospiraceae bacterium | reverse complement strand
CTGCACATCCGTGCTGTCCAGCTTCCTGTAGACCCAGCCTGTCGAGACAAACAGATCCGGCTTGACGATCACCAGCGGGCACGCCGGCGCCGGCGGCAGAGCTGTGAGCTTCTCACCGATATTCTCTGCAAGTCTCGTCCCGCCCAGAATGCAGTAGGGAATGTCCGCGCCCAGCGGCAGTGCCAGCTTCTGCAGCGCCTCATCGGATGCATCCAGCCCGTACAGGTCCCTCAGCCCGAGAAAGACCGCCGCCGCGTCCGTGCTGCCGCCGGCCATGCCGGCCGCCACCGGAATCCGCTTGGTCAGCGTGATCTTTACGCCGCCCGGCAGGTCATAGGCCTCCTGCATGATATGGGCCGCCCGGCAGACGAGATTGTCCTCGCCGTCCGGAATCTCTTCGGAATCTGTCTTCAGCAGGACTCCTTCCTCGTCCGTCCGCTCGAAGGTCAGCGTATCCGCCACCGACACGGTCTGCATGATCATGCGGACCAGGTGATAGCCATCCTCCCGTCTGCCGAGTACATCGAGCCCGAGGTTGATTTTGCCATAGGCTTCTCTTGAAATGACTGTCCCGCTCATGCGTGCACCGCTCCTGTCAGCTCACTGATCCGCTCGATGCCGTGGCGCCTGCAGTAATCCTCGAGGCCGTCGATCACGTGCAGCATGGTCAGCGGATCGTGGAAATTCATGGCGCCCACAGCCACCGCCGACGCGCCGGCCAGAATAAACTCCAGGGCGTCCTCCGCGCTGCCGATGCCGCCCATGCCGATGATCGGAATCGAGACCGCCTGCGCGGCCTCATAGACCATCCGCACGGCCACCGGCCGGATCGCCGGGCCCGAGAGGCCGCCGGTCCGGTTGGCCAGCACGAAGCGCTGCCGCTCCACATCGATCTTCATGCCGGTGATGGTATTGATCAGCGAGATCGCATCCGCCCCGCCGGCCTCAGCGGCCCGGGCGGTCTGCGCGATGCTGGTGACATTCGGCGTGAGCTTCATGATCACCGGCTGCTTCGCCTTCTTCTTGATTTCCTGCGTGATATGGAAGAGGCTGTCCGGATTCTGTCCGAAGGCGATGGCGCCTTCCTTCACATTGGGACAGGAGACGTTGATCTCTAAAAGATCCACCCGGTCCTCGTCGGACAGGCGCTCCACCACTTCCAGATAGTCCTCCTCGGACTTGCCGCAGACGTTCACGATCACCTTCGTGTCGATCTGCTTTAAGAACGCCAGGTCGCGCCGGATAAAGACATCGACGCCGGGGTTCTGCAGTCCGATGGCATTGAGCATGCCCGCTGCGACCTCCGTCACCCGCGGCACGTCATTGCCGGCCCAGGGCACGTTGGAGACACCCTTGGTCACAATGGCACCCAGTCTGGACAGGTCCATCATCTGCGCATATTCCAGGCCCGATCCGAAGGTGCCGGAGGCGGGCATCACCGGGTTCTTCAATTCGACGCCGGCAATCTTTACGCGCAGATCCACATTTTGCTTCATTGTCATATCGCCACATCCTCCGCGCGGAAAACCGGTCCCTCCGTGCACACCCGTGCGCGGTGAACCTGTGAATGCTCATCCTTATGGGTCGTCGTGCAGACGCACCCCAGGCACACGCCCACGCCGCAGGCCATGCGCTCCTCCAGAGACAGGAAGGCTGCTGCGCCGTTTTCCTCGGCGTACTGCTTGATGGCCCGCAGCATCGGCAGAGGGCCGCAGGCGCAGATCAGATCCGGCGCCTTGTCCTGCTTCAGCACATCGAGCACGGTGCCCTTCGTGCCGGCGCTTCCATCCTCGGTGGCCGCGGCCGTCACGGCATATTCTTCAAATTCGCCATATAAAAACAGATCGTTCGTGCGGTAGCCCAGCACCGCATGGCACCCGGGCAATTGTCTTGCCAGCTCCAGCATGGGCGGAATGCCGATGCCGCCGCCGATCAGCGCGATTTTCGCACCTTCGCTCTTTCTGGTTCTGAGCTCCTCCATGGGGTAGCCGTTTCCAAGAAGCCCCAGCACATCGACATGCTCGCCGGGCTGTAAGGCGGCCAGCTCCTTCGTGCCCGCGCCGGCGGTCCTGAATACCAGCCGCAGCGCGCCTGCGAGCGGGTCATAGCCGCAGACACTGATGGGTCTGCCCAGCATGTGCGCGCCGTCGTTGGGATAGATCATGACGAACTGTCCGGGGACGGCTTCCTCGGGGCGCTCCCCTGCCGGATAGACAAGTACCAGCTCGCAGATGTTCTCCGAGATCATGCGGGCCGACTGTACGAGGGTAGAGGTTTTTCTTACTGCACTGCTCATATCAGTTCCTTATCCTTTTCATAGGTCTGTGCGATCCACTCCTTCACGGTGTCCGGAAGGACTTTGCGCTCCGCGACGGGCATGCCCTGGGTCTCGATGGGATCGCCGAATTCAATGATGACATGGGCGGGATGAATCGAAGGCGCGTGGGGCTCAAAGATATCGCCGGTGTTGACAATGGTCACCGGCACCACCGGTGCGCCGGCCCGGATCGCAATCTTGAAGCTGCCGCCGTGGAACGGCCCCATCTCTCCTTCGACCTTGCTGCGCGTTCCCTCCGGGAAGATCAGCACGCTGTGTCCGGTCTTGATCAGATTCACTGCTTCCTTCACCATCTCGGCGCCCTTCTCCACATCCTCCCGGTCCAGGAAGATGGAGTGAATCAGCTTCATCCACTTGGACAGAAACGGCACCTTCTTCAGCGACATCTTCGAGACCGGTGCGAAGGCACAGGGCGTGTGGGCCGCCAGCAGGATCAGATCATAGATGCTCCGGTGATTCGGCACGTACAGGAAGGCCCGGTCCGTCGGCACCTTCTCCGTTCCGATCAGCGTCACCTTGCTGCCGGACAGAAAGGCCACACATTTAAAGCCCCATTGCACGTATGCGTAGTACGCCCGCCAGGAGGCCAGCTCATCCTTTCTCTTCGTCAGAAAGATGTACAGCCGCACCAGAAGTCCAAACAGAAAGAAGAACGCCAGAAACAAAATAACAAGAACTGTTCTCAGATAACCCATTTTCTCATCACTCCTGCCATGCCGCCTGTCTGACCTGTTCAGGAACACCTCGGTGCTCTCCTGCAGGCGGCAGTAATCCAGGCCCCTTTCCGGGCCCGGACTGTGACAAGTATATCACACTGCGCCGTTTTTTGGTAAAATAGAGCCGTTACGTCAAAATGTGTCTGAACTGTCTGCAGGAAGAGGTACTGCTATGCTTCTGATTAAAAATGGTTATGTCATCAATCCCAAGCGCCGCCGCGAGGGCTATCAGGATCTGCTGATCTGCGGAGACCGGATTGTCTCCGCCCGCAAATCCATCAGCGAGGATTTCTGCAGGCGCTATGCCAGTGAGCCGGCCAATCGTGCGATCGCCGGAGAGCTGGAAATTCTGGATGCCACCGGGCTGACCATCGCGCCGGGCTTTGTGGATACGCATGTTCACTTCCGCGATCCGGGCTGGCCGGAAAAGGAAGATGTCTTTTCAGGCTGCGCCGCTGCCGCGCATGGCGGCTACACTTCCGTGGTCATGATGGCCAACACGAATCCGCCGGTCGACAACGTGAAAGTTCTCAAGGAACTCCTCGAGAAGGCCGATCAGGCACCGATTCACGTCTACGCCACCGGCACCGTCACGCGGAAGATGGAAGGCGTGGATCCCACACTCTACACGGCGCTGGCCGCTTCCGGCGCTGCGGGCTTCACGGATGACGGAAAGCCTGTGATGGACGAGATGCTGCTGAAATTCGCCCTGCAGCAGTCCAAGAAGCTGCACCGCCCCATCGCGCTGCACGAGGAGGATCCGGCTTATGTGGGCTCGCCGGGCGTCAATGCCGGCAGCGCGGCCGCAGTAAAGCTGGGCCTTGCCGGCGCGGACCGCGAGGCGGAGATTTCTCTCATCCGCCGGGATCTGGAGCTGGCCATTGAAACAGGCGCACCGCTTCTGATTCAGCACATCAGCACGGCCGAAGGCGTCGAGCTGGTCCGCCGGGCCCGCCGGAAGAATCCGAAGATTCACGCGGAGGCAACGCCCCACCACTTCTCTCTGACAGAGGACGCCGTCCTGGCCAAGGGAACCCTGGCCAAGGTCAACCCGCCGCTGCGCACCGAATCGGACCGGCTGGCGATCATCGAGGGCATCTGCGACGGCACGCTGGACATCATCGCGACGGATCACGCGCCCCACACCGCAGAGGAAAAGGGACGCCCCTTCACCGAGGCGCCCAGCGGCATGATCGGTCTGGAGACTGCCTTCTCCTTAAGTTTCCGGGAGCTGGTGCTCAAGGGCTATATCACTCTGCCCCGCCTGATTGAGCTGCTCTCCTGCAATCCGGCCGCCTTCTACAACCTGCCTGCCGGCCGCATTGAGACCGGCGGCGTGGCCGATCTGGTGATCTTCGATGAGAACAGCGAGTGGTCCGTGGAGAAGGGCAGCTTTGTCTCCCGCTCCTCCAACTCTCCTTTTATCGGCGAAGATCTGCCGGGTGTCATCTATGCCACGATCTGCGGAGGTAAAATTGTCTACAGCCGCTGAGAAGCGAAGCTATATCGCGATTGATCTGAAATCCTTCTACGCCTCCGTCGAATGTGTCGAACGGGGGCTGGATCCGCTGACCACACACCTGGTGGTGGCCGATGAGAGCCGCACGGAAAAGACGATCTGTCTCGCCGTTTCGCCGGCCTTAAAGGCGCATGGCATTCCGGGCCGCGCAAGGCTCTTCGAGGTCAACCAGCGGGTCGAAGAGGTCAACCGGGCAAGACTCCATGACCTGCGCGGGAAAGCCTTCACCGGCTCCGCCCGCGACGCGAAGGTTCTTTCCGCGCACCCCGACTATTCTCTTGCCTTCATCGCCGCCAAGCCCCGCATGTCGCTCTACATGGACTACGGTGCGCGCATCTACCAGGTCTACCTGCGCTACGTCGCATCCGAGGACGTCCACGTCTATTCCATCGACGAAGTTCTGATTGACGTCACTGCCTACCTCAACACCTACGGCATCACCGCACGGCAGCTGTGCGCGAAGATGATCCGCGAGGTCTACGAGGAGACCGGCATCACCGCGGCCGGCGGTGTCGGAACCAATCTCTATCTGTGCAAAGTCGCCATGGACATTCTCGCCAAGCACATGCCGCCGGATGAAATGGGCGTGCGCATCGCTGAACTGGATGAAATCAGTTACCGGAAGGTGCTGTGGACGCACCGCCCGCTCTCCGATTTCTGGCGGGTGGGCCGGGCCACGGAGAAGAAGCTCGCAGGCTACGGCATCTACACCATGGGCGATCTGGCCCGTGCCTCTTTAGAAAACGAGGATCTGCTCTACCGGCTCTTCGGCGTGAACGCAGAGCTGCTGATTGATCACGCCTGGGGCTTTGAGAGTGCGACCATGGCGGCCGTCCGCGCCTACAAGCCGGAATCCGAAAGTGTCGGCACGGCGCAGGTGCTGTCCTGTCCCTATGATTTTGACAAAGGAAAGCTGATTGTCCGGGAGATGACGGACCAGCTGCTGCTGAATCTGCTCGAGAAGCATCTCGTCACAGACCAGATCGCGCTGACCATTCACTATGACCGGGAAAACATGAACAATCCGGAAGTGCTGAAACGCTATCAGGGCAAAATCCGGAAAGACTTTTACGGTCGTGAGACCCCCATGTATGCCCACGGCACAGCCCACGCCGGGTGCTTTACCTCCTCTTCGAGGCTGTTCACCGAGGCGATGATGAAGCTCTATGATCAGATCGTCGATCCGATGCTGACCATCCGCCGGGTGGGGCTGACGGCCCTGCATGTCATGAGCGAAAAGGACGCGGAAGACCGGGCGGAGAAAGACCGCCGGTTCGAGCAGCTGGAACTTTTCACGGATTACAATAAGGAAGATGAAGACCGCCGGAAAAAAGATGAAAAACTCTCCCGCGAGAAGCGGGCTCAGCAGGCTGTGCTGGAAATCCGGAAGAAATTCGGAAACGGCGCCATCGTGCGCGGCATGAATCTGGAAGAAGGCGCGACCGGCCGGGACCGGAACGGCCAGATCGGAGGGCACAAGGCATGAATGAGATCGGTGAGATTTTCGCGGCGCAAGAGCGCGAGGCGATTCGCCTCTATGGAGATATTCTGTACCGGCCTCATCCCGTCTCTGAGAAGAGGCCGCACATGTCAATAGAAGACCGCGCAGCGCAGTTTCTGCCCTTCGCGGCTGTCACCGGCTATGGAGATAAGCTGGACGCTGCCTCCCGGGAGGTAGAAGAATCCTACCGGCCGGACCATTCTTATGATCCGGACACGGATCCTGCCTGATCTGTTTAATCTGCTTAGTTTGTCTGACCTGCTGCCTGTTCCGAAATGAAGGCGGAGAGCTCCTCAAGCGCCATGCCGCGGGAAGCCTTGCACAGGAAGGCGCTTCCCGGCTTCACCAGGCTCTTCAGCACTTCCTTCGCCTCTTCCTTATCCGCACAGTGGTAAACCTGCTGCATGCCGGATTTCTCCGCTTCGTCTGCAAGATAGGCTGCGGCGGCCTTGCCGACTGCCACCAGTGCATTGAGATTGAGTGAGGCTGCGTGGCGGCCCACGCCGCGGTGCAGCTCCTCTTCTAATTCTCCCAGCTCAAACATATCGCCGAGCACAGCGATGCGGCTCCCCGCTTCCAGGTGAGAGAGCGCGTTCAGCGCTGACTTCATGGACTGCGGATTCGCATTGTAGGTGTCGTTGATCAGCTGAATGCCGCCCGGCAGCTGGCGGATTTCCATGCGCATGCGCGCGGACTGGAAATCGCGGATCCCGTCCAGGATTTCCTGCGCCGGTACGCCGTGCAGGAAACCGGCGGCCATGGCTGTCAGCGCTGCATAGATCAGATGTCTGCCGGGAGCCGGTACGGTGACTTCGTACTCTCCCTGGGGCGTCCGGGCAGTGAATTCCAGATGATCTGCGTACTCGTCGTGAATGTTCACGGCCTGATAATCGCAGTCCGGGGCCTCGCCCACATAGATGAGCTTCGGGCTGTTCGGAACCTGTTCCGGGTGATTGCGCAGTGTAATCAGATATTCGTCATCTCCGTTCAGGATCGCTGTGCCGCCGGGCTGCAGACCCTCGAAGATTTCACATTTTGCCTTGAAAATATTTTCCTTGCTGCCGAGATTCCCGATGTGGGCCTCACCGATGTTGGTGATGATCGCCGTGGTCGGACGGCCGATGCCGGTGAGGTAGCTGATCTCGCCGCGGTGGTTCATGCCCATCTCCACGACCGCAGCCTCGATCTCGTGATTCAGGCGCAGCAGCGTCCGGGGCAGACCGATGTTGTTGTTCAGATTGCCCTCGGTTTTCAGCGTATTGAAATGCCTGGCCATTACAGCTGCGGTCATTTCCTTGGTGGTCGTCTTGCCGACACTGCCGGTAATCGCAAGAACCGGAATGTTGAACTGTGCGCGGTACCAGCGCGCCAGATCGCCTGCTGCCAGCATGGTGTCTTCCACCACGCAGTAGAACTTATCATCCCGCAGCTCTTCCGGAATCTGTGACACGACCACACCCGCCGCGCCGGCCTCCAGTGCCGCCGGCACAAAGCGATGCGCGTCGATCTTCTCTCCGATATAGGCGAAGAAGACCTCGCCGCCCTCAATCTTCCGGTTGTCCGAGAGCGCCCCTGTGACCGGCTGCTCCAGATTGCTGAAAGAGCCGGCAAGCCGGCCCTTTGTCGCGTTTAACAAGTCTCTAAGCGTAATCTGTTCCATTCTGCTTACCTGTATATTCTATATGCTTTTTCGTTTAATCTTCCCGTTGCCTTCAGGGGCGGGAAAATCCCCAGCTGAGTTGAATATCGCGATTTTCTTCTTGATTCAATACAAGCTTAACATGTGGTGCGCCTGGAATTGTATTGATGTCCGAGGTTTTCATCGTTTTTCAATACAGGCCTGACATGTGGTGCGCCTGGAATTGTATTGACATCCGAAGTTTTCATCGTTTTTCAATACAGGCCTGACATGCGGTGCGCCTGGAATTGTATTGATGTCCGAGGATTTCATCGTTTTTCAATACAAGCCTGACATGTGATGCGCCTGGAATTGTATTGATATCCGAGGTTTTCATCGTTTTTCAATACAGGCCTGACATGTGATGCGCCTGGAATTGTATTGACATTCGAGGTTTTCATCGTTTTTCAATACAGGCCTGACATGCGGTGCGCCTGGAATTGTATTGATATCCGAGGATTTCATCGTTTTTCAATACAAGCCTGACATGCGATGCGTCTGGAATTGTATTGATGTCCGAGGTTTTCATCGTTTTTCAATACATGTACCGCGGCAGCCGGCGGGTCAGGCCCGCATGGCGAGCCCGTCCTCCACGATCTGCTCACACAGATCCTCGTAGGAGATGCCCACTGCGGCAGCTTCCTGCGGCACCAGGCTGGTGGGCGTCATGCCCGGCAGCGTATTGACCTCCAGGAAGTAGACCCGGTCATCATTTGTCACGATGAAATCGCAGCGGGAGTAGGTGGCAAGACCCATCTCGCTGTGGACGAATTCCGCGATCTGATGCATCTTCTCTTCCACCGCGGAGGTGCAGCGGCCGGGGCAGATTTCCTCGGTGGCACCCGCCTCATATTTGTTGGAATAGTCATAAAAGCGTGTCTTGGGCGCAATTTCCACGGACGGAAGTGCCTTGCCCTTGAAGACGGCACAGGTGAATTCCCGGCCCTCAATAAATTCCTCAATCAGCAGATCCCGGCCATATTTCAGGCACTCCCGGATCGCTGCGTCCAGATCCTCCACTCTGCGGACAATCACAACGCCGACGGAGGAGCCGCCGGTGGGCGTCTTCACGACGCAGGGGATCTGTGTCTGCCGCTCGATTTCGGCGATGGCCTCCTCGCAGGCCTCGGCACTGTCTCCCGGCACGTTCCGGTAATAATGCCAGTCCGGCATCGGCACGCCGTGGGGCTTTAACATCTGCTTGGTGATCATTTTGTCCATGGTCATCGCGGCGCCCAGATAGCCGGAACCCGTGTAAGGGATGCCCAGCATCTCAAAGGTCGCCTGGACGCGGCCGTCCTCGCCGTTCATGCCGTGCAGGGCGATGAACACCACATCCGCCGCGCGGCAGATTTCCAGCACGCCCCGGCCAAAGATGGCAGGGCTCTTATATTTTCTGGATTCGCGCACCGCCTTCAGGTCCGGCGCGACGCCGTCGAAAGTCACGGGCTTCAGCTCCGGCAGCTGATCAAATAAGACCGCCGGGTCCTTTAAAACTTCCTCTCCCATGTCTTCCAGACCCATGAACAGGTCCACCAGTACAGCCTGATGACCGCGGGCGCGCAGCGCGTGACAGATTTTGGTTCCGGACAGAAATGAAATGATCCGCTCTGTGCTCAGTCCGCCGCATAAAACTACGATTTTCATGAACTTGCTTCCTTTCCGGGCCCTGGTTTCTATAAGGGCCCGATAAACCGATTTTATTTCAGCCTGTTATAAGCCTGCCTTACGCCGATTGTAATTGATCAGGCAGCCGTCCAGAATGATCTGCCGCTCTTCATCGGTGAGATCGCCGAGGGTCACCGTGAACGGCGTCATGACCTTGTCGTCCTCCGCCTCCGGGCGGACCACATAGCCGGTGATCTTCTCCGCCTTCTGCTCCACAGCAGCGCGGATGTCCGGGAAGAACAGGTAGTCGCCCTTGCCGAACTGCATCTGCGCATCGTCAATGACAAACGGCAGCATGCCCCAGTTGATCAGGTTGGAGCGGTAGCGCTTGGTTGCATACTCATTGGCAAAATTCGCCCAGCCGCCGAGGACCTTCTGGCAGGAGGCAGCCTGCTCTCTGGCGGAGCCGTCGCCGGGCTTCACGGCAAAAATGGCCGAGCCGATGCCGAGATTGCCCTTCGCCGTCAGATTGCCGTCGGCATCGCGGTGATCATGCGGCACCAGTTCCGGGAAGCGGGGCTTGATGGAATGAACCACCGGCCGCAGCTCCGGCAGGGCGTCGCCCACACAGCTGCCGTCCAGAATGGCCTGCTGCGCCTTTCGCACTTCCTTGGCCAGTCCCACATAGGCGGGATCCTTGCGGGACAGGGTAAACTGCGCCAGTCCCTCCGGGTTGGAACGGTAAGAGGAGGTTTCGCCGGACGGAATCAGTTCGTCTGTCGTCGTCACCGGATCGTGAATCTCCGAGACAAGCTTTAAGAGCAGGTGCTCCGGCAGGGCTGCCATCTTCGGCCAGTCCTTGATGTTCGGGCCGAGCTGGACTTCCTGGTCCGGATCTGCTGCGCCCTTCGAGTCGAAGACGCGGTGATCGTAGATCTTGTGGTCAAAATGATACTCGTAGACGCCGAAGTCCGCATCCACTGCGGTCGCCGGTGTCAGGATGCCGCCATTGGCTGCGGTCGCAGCGATGCTCCGCGCGTCCATGAGGGCGACGGAAGCGATCTGCCCGCTCTGCAGCTTGCTGCCCTCCCGGTTGGGGAAATTGCGGGTGGAGTGGCGGATACTGAACTGGTTGTTGGCCGGGGTGTCGCCCGCGCCGAAGCACGGTCCGCAGAACGCAGTCTTGATGACCGCGCCGGATTCGATGAGCTTCGCGGCGACGCCGTTCCGGACAATTTCCATATAGATCGGCATGGAAGCCGGGTACACGCTGAAGCTGAAGCGGTCATTTCCGACGGAGTGTCCGTCCAGAATATCCGCTGCCGCGCACAGGTTCTCAAACCCGCCGCCGGCGCAGCCTGCGATGATGCCCTGCTCCACCTGGAAGGCGCCGGCCCGGATTTTGTCCTGCAGAGAATAGGGCACTTCCGCGCCGAGGGAAACCTTCGCGCGCTCCTCAACTTCATGCAGCACATCCTTCAGGTTCTTCTGGACTTCCGCGATGGGATAGACGTTGCTGGGATGGAACGGCATGGCGATCATCGGCTCGACCTTATCCAGCTCAATACAGACTACGCCGTCGTAATATGCGCCGTCACCGGGCGTCAGTCTCCGGTAGCTTTCCGGCCGTCCGTGGATGGCATAGAACTGCTCAGTCTTCTCATCGGTTTCCCAGATGGAAGACAGGCAGGTGGTCTCGGTGGTCATGACATCGACGCCGATGCGGAAATCCGCGGAAAGAGAAGCGACGCCGGGGCCGATGAACTCCAGGACCTTGTTCTTCACAAAGCCGCTTTCAAACACCGCGCCGATCAGCGCAAGCGCCACATCCTGCGGGCCTACGCCGCGCCGGGGTGTGCCGGTCAGATAGATGGCAATCACTTCGGGGCGCTTGATGTCGTAGGTCTGGCCCAGCAGCTGCTTGACCAGCTCCGGTCCGCCCTCGCCCACGGCCATGGTGCCGAGTGCGCCGTAGCGGGTGTGGGAATCACTGCCCAGAATCATGCCGCCGGCCTCCGCCAGCATCTCGCGCGCATACTGATGGATGACAGCAAGATGCGGCGGGACATACACCCCGCCGTATTTCTTCGCGGCCGTAAGGCCGAACATGTGGTCATCCTCGTTGATCGTGCCGCCGACTGCGCACAGCGAATTGTGGCAGTTGGTCAGCACGTAAGGCATCGGGAAACGGACCAGGCCCGAAGCACGGGCGGTCTGAATGATGCCGACATAGGTAATATCATGGCTGGTCAGCTTGTCAAACCGGATCCGCAGATCCTTCTCCTGTCCCGACTGATTGTGGGCTGACAGAATCTGCCACGCCATCGTACGGTTTCTCGCCTCTTCGGGCGATGTGCCGGCCGGCGCCTCCTGCGTGAGCGCGCCGCCGGTGTAATATGCTCCGGATCGAATCAATTCAACCATAACATTCACCCATCTATTTCATAGTTTATCAGGGTCGAAAAGATCTATGATGGACGAGGCGGCCTTTGCGTTACTCGTTACTTAGGCGCCGTATTCTGGCGCCTTACGTAACGCGAGCAAACGCAACGGAGCGAGAGCGCCCGCCGAGCCATCGTGGATCTTGAAGACCCTTACAGAAAGTGGATCGATTACTTCGACGCCTTCTTCCTGCGCCCGGACAGCGACACCTTCTCCAGATGCCAGATATCCTTCACGTACTCCTCGATGGTTCTGTCGGAGGAGAACTTGCCGGCGCTGGCGGTGTTCAGCATTGCCATCTTGGCCCAGCGCTTGGTATCCTTGTAGGCCTCCGCAATTCGCTCCTGTGTCTGAGCGTAGGAGTCGAAGTCCTTGAGGATGAAGTAGCGGTCTGCCGGTGATCCGCCGACGCGCTCCAGCAGGGAGTTGTACAGCGGGCGGAAGAGCTCCGGATTCTCCGGTGAGTAGGTTCCGTTCACCAGCTGCACCAGCACCTTGCGCAGGTTCATGTTCTCGTTGAAGATCTGCTTCGGATCGTAGCCGCCGTGGTTCTCGTAGCCGATGACCTGCTCGGAGGACAGACCGAAGATGAAGATGTTCTCCTCTCCGACTTCCTCAACCATCTCGACGTTTGCGCCGTCCATGGTTCCGATGGTCACTGCGCCGTTCAGCATCAGCTTCATGTTGCCGGTACCGGAAGCTTCCTTACTGGCTGTGGAGATCTGCTCGGAAATATCCGCTGCAGCAAAGATCCACTCAGCGTTGGAAACGCGGTAATCCTCGATGAAGACGACTTTGATCTTGTCGTCGATGGCCGGATCGTTGTTGATGACGTCCGCCACGGAGTTGATCAGCTTGATGGTCAGCTTCGCGTTCTGATAGCCTGCTGCCGCCTTTGCGCCGAAGATGAAGGTGCGCTTGGGCATCTCCATGCCCGGATTCTCCTTCAGCGTGTTGTACAGATACATGACATGCAGGATGTTGAGCAGCTGTCTCTTGTACTCATGCAGACGCTTGACCTGTACGTCGAAGATCGAGCGGGGATCCACTTCGATGCCGTTGTGCTCGAGGATGTACTTCGCAAGGCGGACCTTGTTCTTGTACTTGATGTTCATGAACTCCTTCTGAGCCTTGGTGTCATCAGCGTAGATCTTCAGCTCATTCAGCTCGGAGAGGTCTGTGATCCACTCGTCGCCGATCTTGCCCGTGATCCAGTCTGCCAGCAGCGGGTTCGCGTGCAGCAGGAACCGGCGCTGGGTAATGCCGTTGGTCTTGTTGTTGAACTTCTCGGGATACATCTCGTAGAAGTCATGCAGCTCCTGGTTCTTCAGGATTTCGGTGTGGAGTCTTGCCACGCCGTTGACGGAGAAGCCGGCCACGATTGCCATGTTGGCCATCCGGACCTGTCCGTCGTAGACGATGCCCATCTTGCGGATCTTCTCGCGGACATCCACGCCCGTATTGTCATATTTTGCATGCACAGCCAGCTCAAAGCGGCGGTTGATCTCCTCGACGATCTGATAGATTCTCGGAAGCAGCTGGCTGAACAGGTCGATGGGCCACTTCTCAAGTGCCTCGGCCATGATGGTGTGGTTGGTGTATGCGCAGCACTTCTGCGTCACTTCCCAGGCATCATCCCAGGTCATCTTGTACTCATCCATCAGGATGCGCATCAGCTCGGGGATGGCCACGGCGGGATGGGTGTCG
>JAFTFP010000012.1 GCA_017449485.1 Lachnospiraceae bacterium | reverse complement strand
GCCGAAAAAGTTTGCCATACGCTTTACCTCCTTGTAAAAATGAATGGAAATCCATTTCCAGTTACTCTTACATTATAACATATTCTGCAAGGTTTGTCACCCCGTTTGTGGCATATTTCCTGCGTTTGAGGCAATTTTATAAAATCTTACATTCCCAGGAATTCCTTCACCGTATCCTGCATCTTGTCCACATCACACTGCTTGTCATGCAACACAGGGGCAGTGCGAATCTCCTCGATGGCGTTCGGCACCTTCACGTTCGCCAGCCTGGAAAGCTCATCCACCAGCTCAAAATCCCCCATAGCGTCATATTTCGCATCAATGGCATTCATCACGCTTCTGGTAAACTTAAACGGACTTGCGGTAGATGCGATCACCGTCTTCGCCGTATCACCGGTCTCCTTCCCATACTTCTGATAAACCGCCGACGCCACCGCCGTATGGGTATCAATCACATAGCCGCAGCTCTCATAAAGGCGTTCGATCTCCGCTGCAGTCTCCGCCTCACTGGCATAGTTGCCGTAGAAGTCATCCAGCCCTTTCTTCATCTCATCCGTGATCTCATATTTGCCCTGACCGCCCAGCGCCGCCATCAATTCCGCATTTTTCTCTGGGTCATTGCCCGCGATGCGATAGATCAGACGCTCCAGATTGCTGGAGATCAGAATATCCATGGACGGTGAGCAGGTCAGAATGAATTCTCTGTTCCGGTTATACTCTCCGGTAGTAAAGAAATCATACAGGACCTTATTGGAATTGGATGCGCAGATCAGGCGGTTCACCGGCAGTCCCATCCGCATCGCATAGTACGCCGCAAGAATATTTCCGAAGTTCCCGGTCGGGACGACGAAATTGATCTTCTCGCCTTCCTGGATTCTTCCCGCCTTCACAAGGCGCGAATACGCATAGACATAATAGACGATCTGCGGAACCAGCCGTCCGATATTGATGGAATTGGCCGATGAAAACCGATAACCTCTTTCAGACATCTCGCGCCGCAGCGCTTCGTCCGTAAAGATCTTCTTGACGCCGGTCTGGGCATCGTCGAAATTTCCCCGGATGCCGATCACGCGGGTGTTGTCTCCCGTCTGGGTGATCATCTGGCGCTCCTGGATGGAGGAAACGCCGTCCTTGGGATAAAAGACCATGATCCTCGTACCTTCCACGCCTGCAAATCCGGCCAGAGCCGCCTTGCCGGTATCGCCGCTGGTGGCGGTCAGAATCACGATTTCACGATCCTCATGGTTTTTCCGGGCTGCCGTGATCATCAGATGCGGCAGAATGGACAAGGCCATATCCTTGAACGCGATGGTTGCGCCATGAAACAGTTCCAGATAGAAAGCGCCGTCCGCTTCGTGCAGCGGTGCGATCTCTTCTGTATCAAACTTGCTGTCATAGGCCCGCTCAATGCAGTCCTTCAGCTCCTGCTCCGTGTAGTCTGTAAGAAACAGCTTCATCACTTCATAAGCCGTCTCTTTATAATCCATCCGGCTGTAATCGGAAAGCGTTTTATCCAGTGCAGGGATCGCAGTGGGCACATACAGACCGCCGTCGTCGGCAAGTCCCTTCAGGATGGCTTCGGAGGCCTTTACAGGCGCTGCATCCGATCTGGTGCTTCTATATAAAACTTCCATGGTTTACCTCCTGTTCCCTCTTCTTGCTGCAGTCAGCGTAAGAAAACTGATAAATCGGGCCATATTATACCACAGTCGGAAGCGTCTTGCGATAAAGAAGATGATCGCCCAGCACTGATTCCTGATAATCCAGCGAGCGGAAACTCTTCTTGGACGCTTCATTCTGTTTTTTAACTTCTCCAACCAGCATGGTAGTTCCCGGGCGAAGTCTGGCGGCATCCTCTGCCAGCCGGAGCAGCTCCCGGCCCAGGCCATGACCACGATAGCGCGGAGCAATGGTGTAAGAGATCACGGCAGCGCCGCCCTCAAAGTGCAGCCGCAGCTGTCCGAATCGGTATTCTTCCTCATCAATGACTGAGGTAAGCAGATAAATGGCTGTATCCGGATCCTGCAGTGCGCGGGCATACCATTGCTCATGCTCCGCCTGCGTGATTTCACTGGTCTGAAAAGAATTACTGCGGGTAATGGGATCATTGCGAAGCTCCAGCAGAAAAGCACTGTCTTCCGATACCGCGGGGCGCAGTCCCAGCAGAATTGTCTCCTGGCCGCCTTCTCTTCCGCTCCCGGACATCTCCCGCTCCGTGTCCTGATAGCCGACAGCCACCTCGCTGTCCGCATCCGGCTGATCATAGCGGATGGTCCGTCTCGCATTGCGGATACCGAAGGGCCGGGGCATCGTAACCCGGTCCAGCAGCCTCGCTGTCAGATTGACCGCCGGCAGTGCAAACACGCAGGCGTTTTCCTCCATGCCAGGAATTCCGCTGATCCGCAGGAGCGCAATCACCGCGCCCAGCAGAACGCCGTAAAGGATTTTTCCCCACCGGGTAACCGGACTGGTCGTGAAATCCGTGGCCATGAAGAAAACGGTAAACAGCGTGCCTCCGCCGAGAATCTGAACTGCCAGATAATAAGGGTCAATCCCATGACCTCCAAAGAGAATCAGTATGCTCACCAGCCCGGCCAGACATGCCGCTGGAATCGTAATGCTGACAACACCCGTCAGCATCAGAATCATGGCACCGATCAGAATGTTGACGCCGGAAGTCGTTCCGATCCCGCCTGCCGCCCGTCCCAGCAGGATCTCTGTCAGATCTGCCCGCTCGCCGGACAGAAGGTCTGCGATCCGCACTGCCTCGCCGGCAGCACCTGTTCCGAAATTCTGCATCGCATCATAGAACAGCAGGGTCAGTGCCAGCTTGCCTGTCATAGCCGGATTCAGGACGTTTTTTCCGATTCCGCCAAAGAGCGCCTTCACAACCAGCATGGCCCCGGCGGACGCAGCCGCAGGAAACCAGAGCGGCACCGTCGGCGGAAGAATCAATGCAAGAATCAGGCCCGACACAGCAGCCGATCCGTCTGTCACCGTCAGGCTTCTTCTGAAAAGGAGACAGCACAGTGCTTCTGTACACACAGCAGCTCCCATTGAGATCAAAATCATCAGAAGGGCTCTGGATCCATAGAAATACATGGCTGTTCCCGCACTGGGAAGGAGCGAGAGCATGACCAGCAGCATGCAGTCTCTTGTGGAAAGAGATTCCCGCACAAAGGGCGTGCGGTCATATAACTTTTCTTCCCGGTTCATGAACGCACATACCTCCTCGCGTAGTCTCCTGCCAGCTCCGGATCACGCATGATCTGATTTTTCATTTCTGCAATGGATGCGGAAAGATTGATTCTGGCGGGACAGATATAGCTGCAGGTTCCGCAGTCACAGCACTCAAGTCCGTTGTGGCGGATAAAAGCACTCTCGTTTTTCTTTTCGCTGTCCCGAAGCAGCTGCATCGGCACCAGATTGTTCGGGCACACTTCCACGCAGCGCCCGCACCTCATACAGGCAGACGGATCTGCCGCCTGCATGCTCTTTCTTGTCAGCACGATAATTCCGGAAGACAGCTTCGTCACCGGAATGTCCAGATCCGATTCAATTCGATTTCCCATCATCGGACCGCCATCCAGAAATACACATTCTTCCGGACGCAGTCCCGGGGTCAGACCGCCGGCGGCCTCGAAAACTTCCCGGTAGCTCGTTCCGATTCTCACACGGAAATTAGAAGGGCTGCGCACGGCATCACCTGATACAGTGATGATTTTCGTGATCAGCGGCTCATGGGTAATCACAGCCTGATTGATCGCCGCCAGTGTATCCGTATTGTTGACAATGCACCCGATCTCATACGGAAGCATTTTCGCATTCAGCGTCCGGCCGGTCAGCGCGTAGATCAGCTGCCGCTCCGAGCCCTGCGGATATTTGTCATGCAGTTTTCTGACGTGGATCCGCTCGTCCTGCCGTGTACATTCCCGCAGCGCCTGATAACCCTCCGGATTATTGTCAGAAACCGCGAGGATGCCCCGCGCACGCGGAAACATCGTCAGCATGATTCTCAGTCCATTGACAATCTTTTCCGGCGTTTCAAGAATCCGCCGGTAATCGCTCGTCAGATAAGGCTCACACTCCACCAGATTTCCGATGCAGTAATCAATTCTGTGCGAGCTTCCGCCCAGGAGCTTGAAATAAGTGGGAAGGCCTGATCCGCCGAGACCGACAATTCCAGCTTCCCGGATTGCGTGCAGCATGGTGGACCGGGATGTGTAGCGCAGCTTTCTGTTCTCCGGATAAAAGATCTCCAGATAACGTCTGTCATTGGCAATAATAATAGAAGGCACCACATGCCCGTCCGCTGTCCTGCGGTTTTCAATTCCCAGAACCTTTCCGGATACAGAGGCATGCAGATGCGCGGAGAGGTCTGTGTCCGCCTCCGCTATTTTCTGCCCCACCAGGACATGATCTCCTGCCTTTACAACTGGAATCGAAGGATTGCCGATGTGCTGAACCAGCGGATAAACCATCTCCGGTCCAGGGATAATCGTCGTAATCGGGGCATTCCGGGAAAGATCCTTCCCGTCATTCAGTTTTACACCACCGGAAAAAGTATTTGCCATGGTGACTATATTATCACATCAGAGGAGATAATATCAATTTTCGGGAATTTTGGCGCAAAATATGTTACACTTGCTCCATGCAGACCATTACTCGAGTAATAGAAAAGAATGACTTACATATTCCGCCGCAGGCCGGAGCACTGACAGACCTGCTCTTCCTGGATCTGGAGACCACCGGGCTGTCTGCCGGAAAATCCCAGATCTATCTGATCGGCTGTGCCTTTTACAGTCAGGATGGACGGATGCCTTCTTCCCAGGAATCACTTCCCCGCCTGAACACACCCGGCAGAAGCGGCTTTGTTCTGATCCAGTGGCTGGATGAAACCGGCGAAGAAGAGCCGCAGATTCTCGAAGCCTTTCTCGCCTTCTCACAGCATTACCGAACCCTGGTTCACTACAACGGAGACCGCTTTGACGTTCCTTTCCTGCTGACGAGACTGGCTCACTATGGTCTCACCTCCCCGCTCGGGCGGCTGAAATCCATCGACCTGTACCGCTCGGCGGCGCCGTACCGGAAGCTTCTGAATCTGCCTGATCTGCGTCAGCAGACCATGGAGCGTTTCCTGTGCACGGGACGCACGGAAGATAAGTCTGGAAAGGAAATGATCCGTTCCTACCGGGAATATCTGAAGACGGATTCCAGAGATTGTCTGAATGAAGTTCTGCTTCACAATGCGCAGGACGTGGAAGGGCTCCTCAGCTGCACCAGACTGCTCGCTCTGCCTGCTCTGTTTACGGCCAGGATGACCGTTACGCGGGCCCAGGCAGATCAGTATCAGGGTTTTGACGGCACTCTGTGCAATGAGCTCCTGCTCACTTTCCGGATGGAACCAGGAACCGATCTGACCGGTCTTTTCCGGGATTCTTTTGTTCTGTCTAAAGAGAGTATTTTCTGCCGCCTGGATTTTGCAGATCCTGATGCCATCACCGGGCTGCTCAAGATTCCGCTCTACATGGAAGAAATGAAATATTTCTATGCCGGCTACAAAGATTACTATTATCTGCCGGCGGAGGATCAGGCAATTCATAAATCCATTGCCGCTTTTGTCGATCCTTCCCGCCGCAGGCAGGCCAGTCCTGAAAACTGTTATACAAGAAAAAAAGGCTCCTTCCTCCCCCAGTGGGATCTCTTCCGGACGCCTTTCTTTAAGCGAAACTACCACGATCCCGCTCTGTTCTTCGAATTGACGGAAGAACTGAAACGGGACCGCGACGCTCTTTCAGCTTATGCAGATTATGTCTTTGCTCATCTGCAGAACAGCTGAGCAGTTTCTGATTTACTCTTCTTTCTCTTTATCCTCTACGATATTGGCGCCGAACAGCTCAGAAAGATACAGGAAGCCGATATAGCCGTTCTCGTCAAGAAGTTCAGATGCATCTTCATCTGCCGGAATGCTCGTCACAAAAGTATGGCCATCATAGGTAAACCGGACAACCAGATCAATATCCTTATCTGCAAGTGCATCTGCCACTCTGCTGTCAAAGCTCATCCAGCCGGTGCCGTCAACGAAGACCAGGCTGCCTTCCTTGGCATCCGTGATCTGCTCCGCGACCGACTTCTGGAAATCACCATAGGTGATCTCAGCCTCCTCCGTTCCCGGTGCTGCCAATGCGTAAACCGGAAAAGCGGTGACTATAATAAGCATACACAATAAGATCGCTGCAATTCTCTTCACAGGCTTCATCACTTGCCTCCTGTCCGGGCTTGAAAGCGCCCCGCTGCTACATATATGGCCTGATCTGGCCGAATAACATAGAAGTAGTATAACACTAATTTTCAGAAAGCAACAGGCAATTTCTAAAAATAAGGTGATTTTTTTGTGAACGTCACACTCTGCGCTCTCTGCGCTTGCTTTCTGCGGCCTGCCTCTTCATTTCCACCGCATTTTGCCTGGTAAATTCCGTCAATTGCGCGCCGCCGGTCATGCGGGCGAGTTCCCCGATGCTTTCTTCCTCTGTCAGACGTCTGATATGCGTTGCCGTATGAGGTGTCTCGCCATCCGGATCCTGGCTGACCGTCTTCTCAATCAGAAAGTGCACATCCTCCATGGCCGCAATCTGAGGAAGGTGCGTGATGCAGATGATCTGATGCCCGGCGGAAAGCCGGCCCATTTTCTCTGCGACCTTCCAGGCTGTCTGCCCGCTGATGCCGCTGTCAATTTCATCGAAGATAAACGTACTGCGGTCCTCTTTCCCGGCAAAGACTGTCTTCAGCGCCAGCATGATCCGTGACAGCTCTCCGCCGCTGGCAATCTCATCCAGCGGGCGCGGCGCTTCACCCGGATTCATGGAAATGTACATCCGCACCTGGTCCATTCCTTTCTCCGAAATGGTCTCCTCCGGATCCGGCGCGGGCTGAACACGCGTCTCATAGATCACCTGCTGAAAATTCAGATCCAGCAGCGCCTTCTCAATTTCCGACGAGAAAGTATGTGCTGCATTCGTGCGCACTTCAGTCAGTTCTCCGCACAAGGCAAGGCGCTGTCTGTTTAACTGCTGTATTTCCTCCTGCAGCCGGCTCCGATGCTGTTCGTAGTCAGATAATTCCTCAAGTCTGGCTCTCTTTTCCTCCGCCGCGGAAAGAACCTGCTCAATGGTCTTTCCATACTTGTCCTTCAGATGATTGATCAGATCGAGCCGCTCCTGCGTCCGGGCATATTCTTCTTCATCATAAGTCATTGATCTGGCATAATCGCCGGCTGCGCGGATGAAATCTCCGGCCAGTGCATCCAGATCCTGAAGCTGTTCGCGAAGACCGTCCAGCGCGCTGTCCAGCCCGG
>JAFTFP010000133.1 GCA_017449485.1 Lachnospiraceae bacterium | reverse complement strand
TGGAATCTCAGAAAATGGAATCTCAGAAAAAAATGGAATCGAAGAAAAAGCAATATCGCCATGAATGGAAGCATGAAATCAGTTATGCGGACCTGCTGACAATCCGACAGCGGATGCGGGCCGTTGCACAGCCCGATCCGCACGCACAGGACGGGAGATACCTGATCCGCAGCCTGTATTTTGACAATTTAAGCGACAAGGCGCTGCGGGAGAAAATCGACGGGGTCAATCGCCGGGAAAAATGGCGGATCCGCTATTACAACCTGGATCCTTCCGTCATTCACCTGGAGAAGAAAAGCAGGCTGAGCGGGCTCGGAACCAAGTACAGCGCACCGCTCACGGCGCAGGAAGCCCAGTGGATTGTGGACGGGAAAACAGACTGGATGATCGAATCTCCGCACCCGCTGATCCGGGAACTCTACTGCCGGATGAAGGATCAGGGCATGCGCCCGAAAACCATCGTGGACTACACCCGCGAGCCGTTCATCTTCGGCCCCGGAAACGTGCGGGTGACCCTGGACTACGACATCCGAACGGGCATGGGCTGCACGGACTTTCTGAATCCGGACTGCATCACGATCCCCGCCGGAAATGCGCCGATCATCCTGGAGGTCAAATGGGACGCGTACCTGCCGGACATCATCCGGGACGCGGTGCAGCTCCCGAACCGACGGGCGGCCGCTTTTTCAAAATATGCCCAGTGCCGGGTGTACGGGTAAGCGAAAGATACGGACAGACATCAGAACAAAAGAAGCGAACAAAGATTTCAGATCAATAATTACAGATCAAAGATAGATGGAGGAAAAGACAATGACTTTTGCAGATATTTTCAAATCAAGCTTTCTGGAGAATGTGACGAGCGTGAGTGTCACGGACATGGTGCTGACCATGGTGCTGGCCTTTGCGGTAGGCCTCTTCATTTTTCTGATTTACAAGAAAACCTATTCCGGCGTGATGTATTCCGCCAGCTTCGGTGTCACGCTGGTGGCGCTGACCATGATCACCTCCCTGGTCATCCTGGCCGTGACCAGCAACGTAGTTCTTTCCCTGGGTATGGTCGGTGCGCTCTCCATCGTCCGTTTCAGAACGGCCATCAAGGAGCCGCTGGACATCGCCTTTCTGTTCTGGTCCATTGCAGTCGGCATCGTGCTGGCAGCAGGCATGATCCCGCTGGCCGTGTTCGGCAGCGTCGTGATCGGTATCATTCTGCTGATCTTCGCAAACCGCAAGGAGACGACCTCTCCCTACATCGTGGTGCTGCGCTGTGCTGATCACGCGGCAGAGACAGACGCCATTTCCTTCCTGAAGCAGAGAACTTCGAAGTGCTCTGTCAAGAGCAAAACCGCCCGCAGAGGCGAGGTGGAAGTCAACCTCGAGGTGAGACTGGCCTCGGACGATACGGATTTTGTCAATGAGCTCTCAGAGATGGACGGCGTGGACAGCGCGGTGCTGGTGAGCTACAACGGCGATTATATGGGTTAAGCAGACCTGAAACGGCGATCCGCTCGGCGGGTACCTGCATAAGGCGCTAAAAAGAAATGAAATGGATCGCACGGAGGAAAGACAATGTCAACACATCGTTATTTTGACAAAATCTGCATAGCCGTCATGGTATTTGCCCTGATGCTGACGGTTCTGTTCATGAACGGCGAGAAGCTCGGAATTCAGACGGTCTCGGCAGCGGAAGAAGAGGTGTCCGGAACGGAATATTTTACGGCCAGAGATCTCGATGGAGACTGGGACACGTCGCAGGCGACAGTCATTTCCCTGGAAGGGGACTCAGCCCGGATCAAGGGGCAGGGCGCGTACGCCGGGAACGGCAATGTCTATATCACCGGTGCAGGTTATTATGTGATTACCGGGACGCTGGATGACGGCAGCATCATTGTGGATGCGTATCAGACATCGGATGTATGGATTCTGTTTGATAATGTGAGCATCACCTGCTCCGATGATGCGGCGCTGCAGGTCGACCAGGCAGATAATCTCTTCCTGACCCTGAAAGAGGGCACAGTGAATACCCTGACCAGCGGCGCGGAATACACGACAGAAGCTATCAACGACGGCAGCGGCGGCGTCATCTATGCGCATGATGACCTGACGATCAACGGCAGCGGATCACTGATTATCACAGGTGAATACAAGCACGGTATCGAGTGCAACGACGAGCTGCTGCTGACCGGCGGACAGATCACCATCGACGTCCCTGGGGATGGTCTGCACGTCAACGACAGCATCCGGATCAGCAATACGGATCTGACGATCAACGCCGGCGACGACGCCATTCACTGTGACATGGAGATTATCGTGGTGGATGGAAACATCCTGATTGAATCCTGCTATGAAGGACTGGAGGCACTGCAGATCACGGTGCTGGACGGCAGCATTACGATTTACCCGGAGGACGACGGCTTCAACGCCAACGGCGGAACGGATCTGTTCGGCGCGATGGGATACCACACAGTTTCCGATACTGATACGGGCGCAGCTGCGACAGATCAGTCAGCGGAAACGGCGGAATTAACAGAAGCAGCAGGATCTGCAGGATCCACAGAAACGACAGCTGCGGCGACGCAGAACAATGCTGCAGATGATACACAGACGCAGGACGAGCAGCCCTGGATCAACATCAGCGGCGGTGAAATTACGATCATCAACGAAAACGGCCGGGACGCAGACGGCCTGGATTCCAACGGCGATATCTATATCAGCGGCGGAACGGTACTGATCAGTGTGACAGACAGTGGATCCAACAGTGCAATTGACTATGGAAGTGAATCCGGCGGCGTGTGTGAGATCAGCGGCGGAACCGTGATTGCCTGCGGCAGCAGTTCCATGGCAGAAGCCTTCAGCAGTTCGTCCACGCAGTGCGCTATCCTGTACAATCCGGACAGCTCCGCGGAAGCCGGAACGATGTTTGAAGTGCTGGATGACGCGGGCAATGTCCTGATCAGCTGGGAGGTGCCGTGTTCCTTCTCGTCGGTGAATGTGAGTATTCCGGAATTGTCCGTCGGCAGTACTTATACACTGACTGTCGGAGAGACTTCTGAAACCCTGACCCTTGAAGAGACAGTCACCGCCGACGGCGCAGCAGCCGGCATGGGCGGCATGGGTGCCATGGGCGGCATGGGCGGCGGTTTTGGCCACCATGCTGCAGCAGATGGGACCGACGGGACACAGACCATGGGCGGGGGCTTTAGCCGACCCGGAAGAGGAATGCAGTCGGAAGGCACAGATAGTGCAGAAAGCACAGGAACCAGGCCGGATTTTGCCGGAATGGAGCCGCCGGAAGGTATGGAAATGCCGGAAGGAATGGAACCTCCTGCAGGCATGGAAATGCCTGAGGGCATGGAGCCGCCGACTGAGATGGAAAATGCCGGAAGCGGCATGGGACCGGGCGGTCAGAACGGAAATGGTGGTCATGGGGGCCAGGGCATGGCTTCCTCGCAGGAAGCAGATTCCACACAGGCAGTGAGCACCGGAACAGCCCTGAGCGATCTGGATGCCGGCACATGGGTTCGGCTGGGCGCTTCAGCGGCGATGCTGGCAGCAGGTTTAGCGGCCGCGCTGCTCTTTAGAAGAAGACCGGCGTGATTAGTAAAAAACAGGAATCTGAAAATGAGCAGATTTTTATATAGATGTATGCAGGAAGCAGGATGGGAATGTCCCCTCCTGCTTTCTGCTGTGTTAGAATGTTTAGGTGGTCTGGAAAACAGAAAAGAGTACTGCGACACGCACGAATGCTGGAGAAAGAAAAATAAAAGTGATGCAGAACAGGGAACTGGAATCGGCGCTGCGCACGCTGGGCGCGCAGCCGACGGACTCACCGATTGCGATGAAAAGAAAATACAGGGCACTTCTGCATCGCTATCATCCGGATGAAAGCGCGGGCAGCACGGTCCGGAATGCATCCGAAGCCGGTGCGGCATGGAATGCATCCGAAGCGGATGCGGGCCGTGAAGAGGCGCTCAGAGCCGTGATAAACGCCTGGGAAACGATCCGGAAGGCGCCGCCGTCTGCATTTGCCGGACTGCATGTTGAAACGCTCCTGTGCAATCCGGCCGCCTTCTGCACGAGAGTTCTGTACGGCTCTCACGACCTGTTCGAGGAGCAGCAGAATGATCTGTATGTGCGCGGGACAGACCGGTATAACTGGGATCCGGATGAGGAAGATTTTCTCCTGTTCTTAAAAAGCGTCAACCAGGCGGCGCGGGGTCTGTTAAAAGAGGTGGAGGACGCCTGCACGGACTGGGAGACGGACGATTGGGGAGAAGCTTACGACGAGGATGCCGTGGAAGCTCTGGGTGAGAAGATCACACAGGAGAGGACAGCGTTTCAGCTGAAGCTGTTTCACTTGCTTGCACAGGAATATATCAGCCCGCTCAGATGCCTGGATCAGCTTGCTGAAAACAAGGTGAGGCAGACCGACGGCAAGATGGTCTATGAAGTGTCGGCAAGAATGAATGTGCCGGCGGGAAAGAGTGCGTTAGCAGAAAAGAATGCGTCAGCGGGAAAGAACAGACCGGCGGGAGATGATCAGCCCGCACTGGACTGCATTCTGGACGGAACCCGGATTTACGCCGTGCTGCCGGACGGAACCAGACAGCAGATTTCCCTCGAGGAAGACGGCTGCTATTATCCGATTGCCATGATGACCGCCAGAGGCGCGGCAGCGCTGCAGGCGCAGCCCGGAGAATTGCCGGGAGGCCGGCGAAAGAAGACACAGCGGCTAAGGCTGCGGATCCTTGTCACAGATCCGGTGACAGCGGCCCCGGAGGGCAGCAGCCGGAAGAAAATTGAAAAGCTGCTGAAGGAGTATAGAGATGTTTTATCTGATTAAGGAGATGCTGCAGCCCTGCAGCCTTGAAGAACTGCTGAAGGGCGGATGCCAGTACGTCGCAGTTCTGACGCCCGGAGAGTGGCAGGAAACGGCGGACAGCTTTGACATGTTCATCGATCTGGATCTGGATGCGCAGGATGATCAGGAATCCCGCGTCATGGTCAACTACGACTCGCTGACCGGCACGCTGGTGGTCCCGGACCGGGAGAGAATCGCAGAGGTGAGCCATCATTTTGCCTTTGCGCTGGATGAGAAGGGCATCGTCCTGATCTGTGCCACCGATTATGCGGAGCGCCTCGTGGAGAAAGTGATGAAGACAAGGCGCTGGAAGCTGCCGAGTCTGGAGCGCTTTATCTACGATCTGCTGGAACTGATCATTGACCGGGATCTGCAGCTGCTCTCCCGGATTGAACAGGAGCTGAATCAGACGGAGGAGGCGATTCTGCGCGGAGAGATCGAACAGTATCCGGCGCGGCTGAACGCCCTCAAGGGTGATCTGCTGGATCTGCGGCTGCACTACGAGCAGCTCATCGATATCGGTCAGGAGCTGGAAGAAAACGAGAACGGCTTCTTCAAGGCCGAGAATCTGCGCTATTTCCACCTCTTTACCAGCCGCGTGCAGCGCCTGAGCGAATATGTCTATGTACTTCGTGATTACATCAGCCAGCTGCGCGACCTGATGCAGTCAGAACTGTCCGTGCGGCAGAATCACATCATGACGCTGCTGACCGTGATCACGGCGATCTTCATGCCTTTGACATTGATTGCCGGCTGGTACGGCATGAACTTCCGGTACATGCCGGAGCTGGAGTGGCGGTATTCCTACCTGTGCGTCTTTATTGTCTGCCTGCTGATTGCGGGAGGCAGTCTGTGGTATTTCAAGAAGAAAAAGTGGCTGTAAAGTCAGCCGCCAAGTTGAGGTTATGATGGGCAAAATCGCGATTTACGGGGCGGGTCAGGCCGGCCGGATGGTTCTGAAATGGCTGCCGGTGCATCAGGAAGCCGTGTGCTTTCTTGACGGAGATCCCGCCAAGCATAATACAGTTTTCGAAGGACTTCCGGTGCGCGCGCCGCAGTCGCTTTCCGAGGCGGAGTGGGCGGAGCTGACCGGCGTTGTGATCGCAGTCATGAAGCGGGAGGCGGCCACAGAGATCACCGGTCTGCTGCGCGGTCTCGGCTTCCAGAACCAGATCACAGAGATCACGACCTTCCGCGACCTGCAGGATGTGCGGGCGGCGGTGCTGCGTCTTTACGCGGAGCAGATCCGCAGCCGGAATATCCCGGGCGCCGCAGCGGAGCTGGGCGTTTACCGGGGGGACTTCGCACAGGAAATCAACCGCTTTCTTCCGGACCGTCCGCTGATTCTTTTCGATACCTTTGAAGGGTTTGACGCCGCAGATGTGGCGGCTGAAGATGCCCGGACTGCGGCCGATCCGCACAGGGGCGGGATGGATTTTTCCGGCACCGACATGGAATCAGTCCGGGAGAGGCTCCCCCACCCGGAACAGGCGGTTTTTGTTCCGGGACGCTTTCCGGAGAGTCTTCAGGCGGCCCCGGCGCTTCCGGAGCAGTACGCCCTCGTCAGTCTGGATGTGGATCTCTATGAGCCCACCCGGCAGGGACTTGCGTGGTTTTGGCCGCGCCTTGCAGAGGGCGGCGTGATTCTGGTTCATGATTATACCGGAACCCAGTATCCGGGCGTAAAGCGGGCGGTGGACGAATTTTGCCAGCGTCAGGGAATCCACTTGCTGCCGCTGCCGGATCTGCACGGGACGGCTGTGCTGATGAGGCAAAATGCGGCCGGGCGCCGCAGTGTCCGGCGCATTGTCATGATGCGGCACGGGGAGCGGGAGCACAGCCATGAGGTGCGCTATGTCGGCCGGACCGACGATCCGCTGACGGAGCACGGCGCATGGCAGGCGTATCAGTCCGGCAAGTGGCTTTCGGAGCATCTGCCGGGGATCGGTCATATTTATTCAAGTCCGATTCCCCGCTGTGCGCGGACGGCCCGGGAGGCCGGAAGGGCGATGGGATTTGAGCCGGATGAAATCGTGCTCATTCCGGATCTGCAGGAGGTGGATCTGGGCGAGTGGGAGTACAGAACCCGGCAGGAGATGATGGAGATCGAACCGGAGAAGGTTGCGGCGCGGGAGTCTCACCTGGGAAGCTTCATCTTTCCGGGGGGCGAGAGTTTTCTGGCCGGCGGCGCGCGGCTGATGAATGCGGTTCATGCGCTGCGGGAGCAGACGGAAGGGGATTTCCTCGTCGTCACGCACGCCGGCGTTCTGCGCGGATTTCTGGCGCTGCTGAATCAGGTGGACGCGGACAGACATATGGAACATATGCCGCCGCTGGCGGGCATGATCATTCTGGAGGACGAAGGCCCCGGCACGCCGATGAAGCTCGTCCGGGAGAGTTTTGCCCCGGAAGAGCGGCTCGATGATGCGGCAGAACTGGAGCGTCTGTACCGCAAATATGAGACGCCGGAAACAGTGATCCGTCACATGCGGAAAACTGCGGAAACTGTAAAAGACATTTTGAATACAATTGATTATAATGGAGACATGGTGCAGCCGGTCCGGGCGGCACTGTTACATGATCTTTTAAGAACCCGGCCGGATCATGAGAACGCCTCGGCAGACGCGCTCATCAAGGAGGGATACCGGGAACTGGCCCGGATCGTCCGGCAGCACAACGATGAAAACATCCCGACGGATCAGGAGGAGCTGACGGCGGCGGAGCTTCTGTATCTGGCGGACAAGCTCACGGACGGAGACAGGCGGGTCACGCTCGAAGAGCGGTTTGAAAAGAGCCGCGGCAGATGCAGCACACCCGAAGCCCTTGCGCATCATCAGGCGCGTTACCTGAAGGCACTGACGATTCAGGATAAAATCCAGAGGAAAACGAACTGTGAACGTTACGAAGCGGGAAACCATCAGTGACAGGCAGGCACACTGGATCATCGCCCTTCTCGGGGGCGTTCTGATCGTGCTGTTTTTCCTTTCTTTCCTGCTGGGCAGATTTGATGTTCCATTTGGGGAAGTCCTGAGAATCCTGATCAACAGGATCGTACCCCTCGAGCAGACCTGGACCGACCGGATGGCCATCGCGGTCGTCAATATCCGTCTCCCGAGAATTCTTCTGGCCTGTCTGGTGGGGTGCTGCCTGACCTCGGCAGGCATCGCTTATCAGACTGTTTTTCAGAATCCCATGGCAGCGCCGGACATTCTGGGCGCCTCATCCGGCGCGTGCTTCGGCGCAGCGTTGGCTATTCTGCTGCAGGCAGGCCGCGCAGGCATCACGGCGTCGGCTTTTGCCTTCAGCATGCTGAGTGTCTTTCTGGTTTATCTGGTTGGCAGCAGGACGCGGGGAAACCGCGTGATGAGTATTCTGCTCGCCGGCGTGATGATCAGCTCTCTGTTTTCTGCGGCGACTTCCTATGTCAAGCTGGTGGCGGATCCGACCAACCAGCTGCCGGCCATCACCTACTGGCTGATGGGCAGCCTTTCAGGCGCCACACTGAAGGAAGTGCTGTATGCACTGATCCCGATGACCGCCGGTCTGATTCTTCTGTTTCTTCTGCGCTGGCGGATGAATCTATTAACGCTCTCCGGAGATGAAGCGAAGTCCATCGGCGTCAATACCGGGCGTCTGCGGCTGTGCGTCATTTTATGCGCCACCCTTCTGACCGCTTCCAGTGTCGCTGTCAGCGGCATGATCGGCTGGGTCGGACTGGTGATTCCGCATCTGTGCAGAAAGCTGGTGGGCAGCAACTGCCGGTTCCTGCTTCCCGCAGGCATGTTGTTCGGCGCCATCTTCCTGCTGCTGGTAGACAATCTCTCCAGAAATCTGCTTTCCGTTGAAATCCCGATCGGCATCCTGACTGCCTTTATCGGTGCGCCGTTCTTTCTGTTCCTGATGACCAGAAAGGAGGCGCCGATATGAAGCTGCAGGTGGAGCACCTTTCCTGCCGATATTATGGCACGCCGGTTCTGCGCGATATTTCTTTTGACGCGGAAAGCGGCGATTTCATCTCTGTCATTGGTCCGAACGGTGTGGGCAAAAGCACGCTGTTCCGCTGCATTCTGAATTTCCTGCAGGATTATGAAGGAACGATCCGGCTGGACGGCAGAGACACGAAGGAGATCAGTCCCCGGGAGATGGCGGCGTGTATTGCCTACATTCCGCAGATCCACCGCCCGACCTTCGGCTACAGTGTACTGGACACAGTACTGATGGGCATGGCCCGGCAGATTGCCGTCTTTTCCAGACCCGGCCCCGGTCAGATCCGGGACGCGGAGGATGCGCTCCGGAAGATGGGTGTGCTGCACCTGAAAGAACGGGATTTTGCCCGGCTCAGCGGCGGCGAACAGCAGCTGGTATTGATCGCCCGGGCGATTGCACAGAAGGCGCAGATCCTGGTCATGGACGAGCCGACATCCGCACTGGATTACGGAAACCAGTACCGGGTTCTGAAGCAGATCCGGGACCTTTCGCAGGAGGGCTATCTGGTGCTGCTCTCCACGCATCATCCGCAGCACGCCCTGCAGTTTTCATCCAGGGTGCTGGCCCTGCGGAAAGACGGCCCGCCGGTTCTGGGAACGCCGGCGCAGATTCTGACACCGGAACTGATTCAGGATCTGTACGGGATCCGGGCAGATTTTCTTAAGACGGAGTCCGGGCCGGTCATCATTCCGAGAATCTAAATAGTCTGATTCCAGCCGCACGCCCGCCGGGCGTAATCCAAACGGCTGGTAAGAATAGAGGAGGCAATATGAAAAAGAGAGGTATTCAGGCAGCAGCAATGGCTGCGGCAGTGACGATGGCTGTATCCCTGTTCGGCTGCGCTGCCGTGCCGGCAGCACCGCAGGAAGCGCCTGCGGCAGAAACAGCAGAAGAGGCTCCGGCGGAAGCCGTAGAAGAAACAGCTGCAGAGGAAGCTGCCGCTGAAGAAACTGCGGAAGCGGAGGCGCCTGAGGCAGCTGAAGAGGCAGCCGCAGAAGCGGAAGCGGCGGAGACAGAGGCTGCTGCATCCGGGACCCGGATCTTTACAGATTCCGTCGGCCGCGAGGTGGAGCTGGACGCGGAGATCACCCGGATCGCGGCGACAGGGCCTCTTGCCCAGATCGCGCTGTATGCGATTGCGCCGGATCTGATGGTGGGCTGGACCTCCGACTGGAGCGAAGCTTCTGAAAAATATATTCCGGAGGAATACTTAAACCTGCCGGTACTCGGACAGCTGTACGGCGGAAAAGGCGAGATGAACCTCGAGGAAGTGCTGGCGGCAGACCCGCAGGTCGTGATCGATTTTGGCCAGCCCAAGGGCTCAATTGCAGAGGATCTGGACGGGCTGCAGGAGCAGACCGGTATTCCTTTTGTTCACATCACAGCATCTCTTCAGGAGACCGGGGACGCCTATCGCAAGCTGGGCGAACTGCTCGGCCGGGAAGAGAAGGGAGAGGAAATCGCCGCTTACTGCGAAGAAATCTGCGGAAAGTGCCTTGCGGCAGCGGAGGCTTCCGAGCCGGCGAAGCTCCTGTTCATCACGGGTGAAAACGGCCTGAATGTCATTGCACGGGATTCCTTCCACGCAGAGGTGGTGGATCTGCTCTCTGACAACCTGGCGGTCGTTGACGAGCCCTCTTCCAAGGGAACCGGAAATGAGTCTGATCTTGAGCAGATCATGAACTGGAATCCGGAAGTCATCATTTTCTCACCCGACAGCATTTATGACACGGTCGGAGAGGATCCCGCATGGCAGACCATTCCGGCGATTGCCGATCACCGGTATTATGAAGTCCCGGCAGAGCCTTACAACTGGATGGGCTTCCCGCCCTCCGTGCAGCGCTATCTGGGCATGCTGTGGCTTGCGAAGACGCTTTATCCGGACGCAGCGGACTATGATCTCAAGGAAGAGATCGTGCGCTATTATGATCTGTTCTATCATTACGAGCTGACGGACGAGGAATACGATGCACTGATGGAAAAGGCACAGTGAGGCAGATTTTGACTGATTGAATCAGAGGGTGTGGTCATGAAAAATCTTTTCACAAGAATTCTTTATGCACTGGAGGAAGAAGAAAATCTGGTTCTGGCGGTGATCATCGCTGACCAGGGCTCCGCGCCCAGAGGAAAAGGTTCAGCCATGCTGGTCGCCCGCACGGGACAGCTGATGGGAACCATCGGAGGCGGCGCGGTTGAAAAGAGATCAGAGCTGCGCGCGATGGAGCTGATCGGACTAAAGCAGTCCGAGGTACACGCTTACCAGCTGCACCAGAACAAGGTTGAGGACATCGGCATGGTCTGCGGCGGCGACGTGGATGTACTGTTTCAGTTCATTGACGCGCACGACGGTGCCTGGAAGGAGCTGGCAGGAGAGGTCCTGCGCAGAATCGACGAAAAAGAGGCGGGGGCACTTGTCTTCAGACGGGATTTCAAAGTTCCGGAGCTGGTGGATTTTACCAAAATGTGTCCTTCAGATCAGGCCGCGGTCTGCGATGATCCGGGCGTTCTTTACATCATGCCGCTGCCGGTCATGGAGCGGGCTGTGATTTTCGGCGCCGGACATTGCGCGCGGGCACTTGCCCCCATACTGGAAAGTGTCGGCTTCAGAACGGTCATCTACGACAACCGGGAGGAGATGGTCAGCCAGGAACGTTTTCCGGGCGCAGAAGAGCGGATCTGTTCAGATTTTGCCCGAATCAGTGATTCGCTGCAGATCCGGGAGGACGACTATGTTGTCATCATGACCAGCGGGCATGCCCATGACTGCACGGTGGAAGAGCAGATTCTGCGGCTGCAGACGGCTTATGTCGGCGTGATCGGCTCCAGAAGGAAAACCGAAGCTGTCAATAAGCGGCTTCGCGCAGCAGGCATCCCGGAGGAGGCGATCGAAAGCGTGCACACGCCGATCGGCCTGGCCATCAAAGCGGTCACGCCGGAGGAGATTGCGGTCAGTATCGTGGGAGAGATGATTCTGATCCGGGCACAGAAGAGAGAACAGAATCAGGTAAAACAGAATCAGTGAGAACTGTCTGTGTCGTCAGCCTGAAACTGATCGGCCATGACTTCAAACAGATCCTCCGCCTGTCGGCGAAGGGTATCGGAAAGCTGCTCATAGTATCTGAGCAGCTTTCTTGCGTTTTCTGTCAGCTCGCTGCGGCTGCCGTGCGCGCCGCCCTGGGTGCGGTGCACCAGCGGCATACCCAGCTGGCCCTCCAGTCTGCGGAGTGCGTTCCAGCCGCTGGAATAGGAAATCTGCATGCGCTGGCAGGCACTGCGCACGGAATGCGTCTCTTCCACCAGGGTGAGGAGTGTCGCGATGTTTTCATCGAAGAACTCCGTCTCCCGAGCAAATGACAGGTGCACTACCGGACGGATCAGCTGCTGGTTGTGGAATTTCAGGAGCTCCTGATAGTCTTCCGGCGTGTCGGCATCATGCAGGACACCGGCGTCTTCAACCGGAATCTGCGTCATGGGAACGCTGAGCCGGGAGAGCGCGCCGTGAAGGCCGTTCTCTCCGGAATCATTCAGAAGGGAATCGATCAGGCTGCAGGAGATCAGAATCGGATGGCCGGTCTCGCCATTGCAGACCGGGCAGGCCAGATCCGCCTCGCAGGCCATCATCGCCCGGACTGTGTCGGCAGTGAAGAGCGGAATGTCCACCGGCGTGAACAGAACACGGTCACATTTGTCCTTTATATAGTTCAGGCCGATCCGGACCGAGTCAAACATCTGCGTCGTTGCATACTGCTCATTGCGCAGGAAGACAATTCCGTTGCCGGCCAGATGCCGCTCCAGCAAAAGCGCCTGATAGCCGGTCACCATGACGATCTTGCTGACACCGGCCTGGCGGAGCGTCGCCACCACCCGCTGGGCGATGGAGATGGATCCGATATTGAGCATGGGCTTGAAATCACCCATTCTTGAAGACATTCCTGCTGCTGTGATGACGGCGCCTGTCTGCATGACTTACCTGCTTTCCTTTCAGATAGAATCCGTTTCATCTCTGATAATATGTCCAGAGACTGACTATTTTTACCACTTGTTCCTTCTCAATAACTTCATATACCAGCCGGTGCTGAATGTTGATTCTGCGCGAGTAGAGCCCCTGCAGGTCCCCGACCAGTTTTTCGTAACTGGGAGGCGATTGAAATGGGTTTTCCCGCAGCAATTCAATCAGCGCGCGGGCTTTCCCATCCAGATGAGCAGCTTTAAGGTTCTGAATATCTTTTACAGCTGCTCTGGTATATACGATTCTGTACATTTACCACGGGACCTCCTCTTCAGGAATGGTATCTGAAACGGGTGTCTGAAGGCCTTCAACCAGCTTCTCTTTCATTCCGGGAACAGAGGTCAGATACAGTGTTTCAATCAGACCCAGATACTCTTCCTCACTGATCATGACTGCATTTCCATCCTTGGTTGTAATGCTGACTGGTTCATTGAAACGCACCGTATTTTCAACCATACTGTAAACATTTTTTCTGAAATTGGTAATTGTTGTCGTTGTCATACATAACCTCCATCACAGCCAGTGAATGCACACGTACATTATAGCGTACGCAGACAGGCCGGTCAAGGCAATAGAAACTGGGAAACTATGGTGATATAGAACAAGAATTATCGTAAAGCCGACATATTGTTGTGAAAAATGCACAAAAACTCAAGCTTCTTTTCTGTGACTTGTTTTTCAATACAACTTGAAAGGGCCAAATTGCAAGGAATACAATTTTTATAGTAGGTATTCTTTATTGGTATGTGCTTCAGGAGGGAGTATGGAAGGCGAATTGTTTGAAATTTCCGCAAGCATGGTCACAGTCGAAGTGCGCGATGAGCATACCGGTACTGTGTACCGCAGGGAATTGCCGATCGATTACTACGAAAAC
>JAFTFP010000011.1 GCA_017449485.1 Lachnospiraceae bacterium | reverse complement strand
CAGCCGCTCGATTCTTCTTAGAATGGTTTCATCGTCCGGAATCGGTTCCTGCGGAATATTCTGCTGGACATAGAGCCAGTATTTTCCGTCTTCCTCCCTGACATTAAAAACCCGGCTTGCCAGGATCCGCATCGGATGATTCCGGTCTTTCAAGTATTCTTCATAGGCCTGTCTGGTAATTTCGATCCGCTGCGGAGAAACCGTAGAAAGAGAGTCGTCCCAGCAGAAATAGTCAAGATCCACATCCAGCACAAGACCGCTGTCCGGGTATCGGTCCCACGGCTCCAGTCCGCCGCGCCGGAGGGTTAAGCGCACCTGTTCTTCTTCCCGCTCCCAGTCCCGCCGTATAATCCACGGCGCACCGCCGCTGAGCGCTTTTTCCCTGCCGGAGGAATGCTCCCGGGATATCAGGACCTGCCTGCTGCCCTGCATCAGAGAAATCGATTCCTCAGACTTGGAAACAGGTGTCGGCACCAGTTCCTTCAGAACGTGCACGGTGTTGAAGGTTCCCTCCCACACCGCGGGTATGATAAAGTCGGCAATTCCAAGACACTGATCCGTGAAACGAAGGGCCTCCTGCGCATTCCCGGGCATCTGTGTCAGATCCCAATTATAGCCTGCACTCTCCAGGTCATCATGATGATCCACATGCAGCAGATAACAACCGGCTTCAGGAATATCTCCCCGGTCAATCATTCTGTGCCAGAGGTCATAGGCATCTCTGTGCTCATCCATCAGAAACGTCGGAATCCCACTCATCCGGACTCTCTCCTGTACACCAAATTGTCATTAGTCCGGGCAGGCTGTTTCTACTGCCGCGCGGGTTCTGTTCCCTTATACTGAAACAGAACCCGACAGAATAATTATATTATAAATTGCTGAAACTGGTATAGAGATTTTCATGAAATGCTTACTTGCCGAGGGCCTGCGGGAGCCACTCCTGTGCGCCTGTATATTCCGTGATGATGCGGCGCTTCCGGTCACGGGCTGAGCTCTCCGGCCAGATAAGACAGATACAGCAGCGCATTTTCCGTGCGAGGTGTATTGGCAATGACTCCCAGATAGACGTCGTCCGGAAAGCCTGCTTCCCGGATTACCGGCAGGTCGGTTGCACGAATGCCGTTTGTGACCTGTTCCGTGTCGATCCGGACCTCCTCTTCCTCTCCCAGCGCCGTCTCCAGTGAATTATCAGAGAGAATGACATCATTTTCAACAAGGCCAGGCTGCAAAATCGCGCGCAGCGCCGGATCCGCGTCAGCGAGCAGGACAGTCAGATCCATCAGATATCCTTTGCCGGACAGCACGTCATATGACTCCCGGTTCATCAGGACCATGTCCATCTTCTGTGCGTTGATCGCCCCCATCAGTTTGAGCTGCGACGCATAGGCGTATTCGTGATTTTCTCCGGCTGCGGCATATTATAACTATCTACAGATCAACAGGAGCGAACCATGGCGAGTAAACTTCTCACACAGGCCCGCGAATTTGAACAGGAATACCTTCCTTTCTCCGCTGCGGACCAGCCCGGATTCCACGCGACAGGCGGAATCGGCTGGATCAATGACCCGAACGGTTTTTCCGTCTACAAGGGCGAATATCATCTTTTTTTCCAGTATTATCCCTATGATGTCAAATGGGGCCCGATGCACTGGGGCCATGTCAAAACGACGGACTTCATCAAATGGGATCGTCTTCCGGCGGCACTTGCGCCGGATCAGGAATATGACAGCGGCGGATGTTTCTCCGGCGGCGCAGCGGAAATGCCGGACGGACGGCAGCTGCTCATGTACACAGGCGTAAGAAATGTAAGAAGCAAAAGCGGCCGGATCGAGAGCTTTCAGACACAGTGCATCGCGATCGGAGACGGCGTGGATTATGAAAAATTCGAAGCCAACCCGGTCATCACCGCCGACCAGCTTCCGGACGGCGGCAGCACACACGACTTCCGCGATCCGAAGATCTGGCGCGAAGACGGACTGTATCACGCGGTGATCGGGAACCGGTGTGCAGATGGCAGCGGAACCATTCTCCTGTATGAGAGTGAGGATGCCGTCCACTGGAACTTCGTCAGCATACTCTCTTCCTGTCACAACCAGTTTGGCAAAATGTGGGAATGCCCGGATTTCTTTGCCCTGGACGGAAAACACGTCCTGCTGGTCAGCCCGCAGGAGATGTCGGCGATCGGTCTGGAATTCCATCCCGGGAATGCAAATGTATGCCTGATCGGAACTTTTGACAGGACTGCGAAGCATCTGAACCGCGAATCCGTGCAGGCGATCGACTACGGCCTCGATTTCTATGCGCCGCAGACACTCCTTGCGCTCGACGGGCGCAGAATCATGATCGCCTGGATGCAGAACTGGGAGACATCCAGCTGTACTCTCTCCGATCTCGGCTTTATGGGACAGATGACCATTCCGAGAGAGCTCTCCGTGAAGAACCGCCGCCTGTACCAGAATCCGGTCCGCGAGCTGGAAAACTACCGCGGCATCCGGATAGACTACAACAACATCCTGATCAACGGAGAAACCAGTCTGAAGGGGATCAGCGGCAGATATCTGGACATGACGGTGACGGTAAGACCGGCCAGCGAGAACAACCTGTACCGGTGGTTCCGGATCTATGTGGCCAAGGACGGGGAGCATTACACGCTGATCCGCTTCCGTCCGGACATCGGAACCGTCAAGGTGGATCGCACACACAGCGGCTTCCCGCACGATATCGTGAACGTCCGGGAATTCCCGGTCAACGCCGATAACGGCACGATTAAATTCCGGATCGTGATGGACCGCTACAGCATGGAGCTGTTTATCAACGACGGCGAACAGGCGGCCTCATTTGTCCTGTACACCCCGTTGGAAGCAGGCGCAATCAGCTTCGCTTCTGACGGCGCGGTTTTTGCCGACGTGGAAAAATACGAACTGAAGATGCAGTAATCACTTTTCATACTTCCTCGAAAAAGAGCCTGACCGTTCTGAACGGCCGGGCTCTTTTTCATTGTGCTCTGCGGCAGGGAATGAATGTGTTATAATGGCATTACTGAATAGCGATCAGAAGTAGAATAAAATAACACAGATTATCCGACCAGTCGAGAAGACTCCCGCCTCTACAGGCGGTGAGATGAATCGACCAAATCAATATTTGAGAGTAGAACATGCGTTCGATTTCTGATATAAT
>JAFTFP010000132.1 GCA_017449485.1 Lachnospiraceae bacterium | reverse complement strand
CGATTCTTAAAGAGCTTATGCCTCGATTCGAGGAAATCGACCGGATCGCTGAATATAATCAGCTTCGCGTGATTCGCGCGATGCAGGAGGCTCACATCGGAGAGGCCTCCCTGAAGGGGACCACCGGCTACGGTTATGACGATATCGGACGGGATGGACTGGAAGAGGTTTATTCCCGCTATTTTCACACGGAGGACGCCCTTGTCCGTCCTCAGATCACCTGCGGCACCCATGCACTGGCGCTGGCGCTGATGAGCAATCTGCGGCCGGGAGATCTGCTGCTTTCGGCAGCCGGCAAGCCCTATGACACCCTGGAGGAAGTCATCGGCATCCGCCCCTCCAGAGGATCGCTTGCGGAGTACGGCATCGGCTACAGACAGGTGGATCTGAAGGAGGACAGCAGCTTTGATCTTGCTGGAATCCGCGATATGCTGCTGAAGGAACCGGCCATACGGCTTGTCACCATTCAGCGATCCAAGGGATATCAGTCCAGGAAATCTCTGTCCGTCTCTCAGATCGGCGAGGCGATCGCAGCTGTAAAAGAAGTTCGGCCGGACGTAATCTGCATGGTCGATAACTGCTACGGGGAGTTTACGGAAACCATTGAGCCCTCTGATGTCGGTGCAGATATGGTTGTCGGATCTCTGATCAAGAATCCCGGCGGCGGCCTTGCGCCGATCGGCGGATATATCGCAGGGACGCGGGAATGCGTAGAGAACGCCGCCTGCCGTCTGACTTCTCCGGGACTTGGCAAAGAAGTGGGTGCTTCACTGGAGGTGCTTCCGTCGCTTTTCCAGGGCTTTTTCCTGGGACCGACCGTGACCGCTTCCGCACTCAAGGGCGCTGTCTTCGCAGCAAACTGTTATGAGAAGCTGGGCTTTATCGTGCTCCCGGACGGCAGCGAGTCGCGCCATGACATTATTCAGGCCATTACCTTCGGCAGCGCTGATGGGGTGATCGCCTTCTGTCAGGGCATTCAGGCCGCTTCTCCGGTGGACAGCTTTGTCGCCTGCGAGCCTGCACCGATGCCTGGATACGACTCGGATGTGATCATGGCGGCCGGTGCTTTTGTCTCAGGATCGTCCATTGAATTGTCCGCTGACGGCCCCATCAAACCGCCTTATAATGTCTATTTTCAGGGCGGCCTGACGTGGCCGCACGCCAAGCTGGGGATTCTGAAGACACTGCAGAATATGCTTGACCGCGGTGTTGTCAGCTTCTAAAATGATAATCACCTCATTTCCGGTGCCCGGAGAGGCCGGGAAGAGAGGCTTATATGAAGCATCCTGAAATGCCCTATGAACGCTTTCTTGCGTACGGCGCGAAGAGTCTGACCAATGCAGAGCTGCTCGCAGTCATTCTGCGAACCGGCACATCGCAGTACAGTGCCACTGAACTGGCAGGACAGATTCTGTCTCTGAACGGCAGCGACGATCAGTCTCTTTCCATCCTTTATGATCTTTCGATGTCTGACCTGCGGAAGATCAATGGAATTGGAGAGGTCAAGGCGATCAAGCTTCTATGTCTGTCAGAGCTGGCAGGCCGTATGCAGCAGGGACTGAAGGAACGTAATCTGCAGTTTAATGCACCGCAGACTGTTGCGGAGTATTATATGGAGACAATGTGTCACCTGGAGCAGGAGCAGGTACTGCTGCTGCTTCTTGACAGCAGGCTGGCACTGATCAGAGAACAGATTCTCTCGATCGGGACCGCCAACATGGCAGTGCTTTCCCCCAGAGACGTTTTTCGGAACGCTCTGAAGGAGGGCGCGGTTTTTGTCATGCTGCTGCACAATCACCCCAGCGGAAATCCGGCTCCGAGTGACGAAGATATTGAGCTGACCAGGCGGATCGCCTCGGCGGGGCGCATGCTTGAGCTGGAGCTGCTTGACCATATTATTATCGGCAGCCGGCGCTTTGTCAGCATGAAGGAAGCAGGATACCTTAAATGAAATCATTATTCCGGAAAAAGACCAGAACCCAGAACGAAGTGCGGGAAGATATCCAGCGCGGCGATGTCAGTGTCGGAAATGTAAGCAACACATTCGGCATCGATCTGGGCACCTATAATATCAAGCTGTATTCCTCCTCGTCGGATAAGATTTCCGTGCAGAAGAATATGGTCGCCATCGCAGACAGAAAGCGTATGATTGCCTATGGCAATGAAGCCTATGAAATGTTCGAGAAGGCGCCCGCCAATATCAAGGTCTCGGGGCCGATCAACAACGGCGTCATCGCTGATATCAATAATATGGAGCTGATGATCCGCTCACTGATCCGCGATGAGCAGAACGGCATCCGGCCGGGAGATTACTATATTGCCATTCCGACAGATGTGACGGAAGTGGAGCGGCGCGCATTCTATGACCTGATCAAGGATGCCGGTGTCAAGGCAAGACGCATCATGGGCGTGGAGAAGGCCATTGCGGACGGTCTGGGCATGGGCATTGACGTAAAGAATTCCCAGGGCGTGCTGGTAGTGGACGTGGGATACGATACGACAGAGATTTCCGTCCTTTCCCTGGGCGGTATTGTTCTCTCCCGCATGATCAAGGTCGGCGGCCGGGTTTTTGACACCTCCATCGTCAACGGCGTCCGCAGAGAATTCAATCTGGTGATCGGCATGAAGACCGCAGAGGCCGTCCGCCTTTCGATCGGTGATCTGAGCGAAAACGGCGGAAGAGTTGTGGTCTTCGGCCGGGATATTGTGACGGGCCTGCCCATGGAGAGAACGCTGACCAGCGAATTCGTGGAAGCCACGCTGGAAGAAAACTTCCATACCATCGTTGACAGTGTCCGCGTGATTCTGGAACGCACACCGCCGGAACTGTCCGCCGACATCTACCGCCACGGACTGTTCATGACCGGCGGCGCTTCCCAGCAGAAGGGGCTGGCGCAGGATATCAGCAACGATATCCGTCTGAATGTCAACATGGCGGATTATCCTGTCAACAGCTGTGCGCTCGGACTCGCGCAGGTGATCAAGCGCGGCAACTACCGCTCGCTTGCCTATACCATTGAAGGACTGAACGCATAATGGATTCTGCGAAGCGGAAAAAAAAGATTGAACTGAATCTTCATATCCCGGACCGTTACCTTCTGCTTCTGGTCACGGTTCTGTGTCTTGGCATGATCCTCATTTCATACGCAACAAACCTTTTTGCCGGTCCGCTGAATCTGATTTCCAACTATCTGATTGTGCCGTTTCAGGACGGCGTCAGTGCGGTGGGAACCTGGATGGTCAGCGAGACGGAGATGATGAAGCAGATCAGCGAGCTGCTGGATGAGAATGAGCGTCTGAAAGCGCAGAACGAGGAGCTCATTGCCGAAAACACCCGGATTCAGCAGGACAAGTATGAGCTGGATGAGCTGCGCGCACTTTATCAGCTGGATCAGGCCTATGCCGAATATGAGAAGACCGGTGCCCGGGTCATCGCAAGAGATGCCGGGAACTGGTATCATTCCTTCATTATCGACAAGGGAACAGAAGACGGCATCGAGACAGATATGAATGTCATCGCGGGAAGCGGTCTGGTTGGCCGCATCACTTCAGTCGGCCCGGACTGGGCGAGAGTGGAGAGCATCATCGACGACGGATCCAATGTCACCGCCAATGTTCTTTCCACCTCGGATCAGCTGATCGTGTCCGGCGACCTGACCCTGTATGAGAAGGGATTGATCCGTTTCAGCCGGCTGACTGATTCACAGGAAAAGGTTTCTGTCGGGGATAAGGTCGTCACTTCCAACATCAGCGACAAATACCTGCCGGGCATTCTGATCGGCTACATCAGCGAAATCAACAAGGATGCAAACCGGCTGACTTCATCCGGCACACTGACGCCGGCAGTCAGCTTTGACCGGCTGAACAATGTACTGGTCATTCTGGAAAGAAAGCAGACGGTAGAATGAGAAAGATCCGAAATGCACTCATCATCTTCATAACGGTGATTGCGGCTTTTATTCTGCAGACTTCTGTTTTCCCGATGCTGCCGATCTCGATGATCACACCGAACTTTCTGGTGTCACTGACTGCCAGCTACGCATTGCTGCTCGGTTCCCGCAAGGGACTGGCAATCGGCTTTGTGTGCGGACTCTTATGCGACATCTTTTTCGGACAGGTGATCGGATTTCACACTCTGGTTTATGCACTGATCGGCTTCAGCCTGGGACGATTCGAGCATCTGATGTTCGTGGAAGATATGAAGTTCCCGGCACTGCTCGCCGCCGGAGGCGATTTTGTGTACGGCTTTATGAGTTTTGTTTTTCAGTTTCTGGTTCAGAACCGGCTGATTTTCAGCTATTTTCTGACGCATATGATTCTTCCGGAAATGATCTACACCGCACTGGTGACTTTTCTGATCTATCCGGTTGTGCTGTG
>JAFTFP010000131.1 GCA_017449485.1 Lachnospiraceae bacterium | reverse complement strand
TTTGTGCAGAAGAGTCGATACATGTTAATTATATCAGAAATCGAACATATGTTCTACTATAAAATATTAATTTGGTCAAGTTTCATCTCACCGCCTGCAGAGGCGGGAGTCTTCTCGACTGGTGGGATAATAGTAAAGAACGCAGAGCTCCGGCAGTGACCGGAGCTTTTTTGTGTTATGATGTTTTTCGTAAGTCTATTGGTCGTACATCCCGATGAAAACATCGCAGAAGCATCTGAAAACAGGTAAAGGGGGAGAACAACCATGATGCCGAATAAGCGGCTGCTGGGCCTCGTGCCGGAGGCCATGCGGTACATTATTCAGAAAGTGATCTTCAGCTGGCTGAGCCTTCTGGCAGGCATTGTCCTGTGGTTTGCCATCGGCCGCCAGCTTCAGAATCTGAAGGACGGCGGCGGTCTGCTGCCGGCAGTCTTCGTGATTGCAGTGATCTGCATTCTGCTGCGCTTTGTGCTGACGCGGATCATTTCCGCTGTGACCCACAAGGCCACCGCCTGTGTCAAGACCAATGTCCGCAGCATGATCTATGGCAAAATCCGGCGCCTGGGGGCGGGGTACAACGAGAGCTTTCCGACGGCGGAAGTGGTGCAGCTGGCCGGCGAGGGCGTTGAGCAGCTGGAGAGCTACTTCGGCAATTATATTCCCCAGTTCTTCTTTGCCATGCTGGCGCCGCTGACACTGCTCATCGTATTCCTGCCGCTCTCACCGCTGACCGGCATTGTACTGTTCCTGTGCGTACCGATGATCCCGGTAACCATCGCGAAGATTCAGCGCTTTGCCAAGAAGATGCTCGGCAAATACTGGGATGCATATGCGGAGCTGGGCGACAGCTTCCTGGAAAACCTGCAGGGCCTGACGACCCTCAAGGTCTACGGGGCGGATGAGCAGCGCCACCAGGACATGAACAAGGAGGCGGAGCACTTCCGCGTGGTCACCATGAAGGTGCTGACAATGCAGCTCAATTCCGTCACGATCATGGATTTTGTGGCTTATGGCGGCAGCGCCATCGGCTGCATTCTGACAGCCCTCGCCTATCGCCGCGGCGGCGTAGATTTCGGACAGGCCATTGCGATGGTGATGCTGTCCGCGGAGTTCTTCCTCGCGATGCGCGCCCTCGGCAGCTATTTCCACACTGCCATGAACGGCGTCGCGGCCAGCGAGCGGATGTTCCGGCTGCTGGATCTGCCCGAGCGGGAAGACGGCAGGGAGCAGGCGCAGGACGGCGATATTGTGATCGAGCATCTCACCTTCTCCTACGACGGTGAGAAAGAAGCGCTGCGGGACATGGACCTGACCATTCCCCGGGGCACGCTCGTCTCTGTTGTGGGTGAATCCGGATGCGGCAAAAGCACCCTGGCGTCCATCCTCTCCGGTATCCGGACGGGCTATGAGGGGAGCGTGCGGATCGGCGGCACCGAGCTGAAAAATGCGTCCTCGGAAAGCCTGCAGAAGCTGGTGACCGTGGTCTCCTCCGGCAGTTATCTGTTCGCCGGAACAGTGCGCGACTGCCTTCTCGAAGGAAAGGAAGACGCCGCGGATAAAGAGATGGAAGAGGCTCTTAAAAAGGTTGCACTCTGGGACTTTGTAAAGAGTCAGGGCGGGCTGGATTTTGTTCTCCAGGAGCGCGGTGAAAACCTCTCCGGCGGCCAGCGGCAGCGCCTGTGTCTGGCCAGGGCTCTGATGAAGAACAGTCCGATTTATATCCTGGACGAAGCGACCTCCAACATCGATGCGGAGAGCGAAACCGCCATCATGGAGGCAGTTCATGACATGAAAGGGACTCACACGATTCTGCTGATTTCCCATCGCCTGGCCAATGCGGAGGGTTCGGATCGGATCGCCTATCTGGAACATGGCCTGCTGAAGGAGAGCGGCACCCATGAGCAGCTCCTGTCACAGCAAGGCGGCTATGCGGCACTGTACCTGGCGCAGTCGACACTGGAGCAATATGGAAAGAGTGAGTTCAATACAGAGAAAAGAAAGACAGAAAAAGGAAACGAAGCCTTCGGAGAGGGGGTGATCGTATGATGCGCAGAAGCGGAATCAAGATTATGAGCGGTCTCTTAAAGCTCCTGACACCTCTCCTTCATGTCATGCTGGCCTGTATCACCCTGGGCACCCTTGGGTACCTGTGTGCCATCTTCATCAATATTCTGGCGGCGCATCTGCTGCTCAGTGTGACGGGGGAGAGCCCGTGGAAGCTGGGCTTCGGTGCGACCGCAGCAGTGATGATCCTCATCGCGATAGCCCGTGCAGGTCTGCGGTACGCGGAACAGACCTGCGGCCACTATATTGCCTTCAAGCTGCTCGCCGTCATCCGGGACAAAGTCTTTACGGCGCTGCGGCGTCTGGCTCCGGCCCGGCTGGAGGGAAAAGGAAGGGGCAGCCTGATCTCCGTGATCACGGGGGATATTGAGCTGCTGGAAGTGTTCTATGCCCACACCATCGCACCGGTGTGCATTGCCTTTATCGTAAGTCTGATTTTGACCTTGCTGATCGGATCCTTCCATCCGCTGCTAGGCGTGTTTGCGGCGTTGTGCTACGTACTGGTCGGCGTGGTCGTTCCGCTGATTACCGCGAAGATGGGCCGCGCCTATGGCATGGCGGCGCGCACCGAGCTGGGCGGACTGAGCAATGTTTTTCTGGAGAGTCTGCGGGGCATCCGCGAGGTTCTGCAGTTCCATCAGGGACAGAAGAAGGAAGACGAAATCCGGGAGAAGACGGAGAAACTCAATGAGATGCAGGGCGGCATCAAGCGCCACGAAGGCGCCGCTGCCAGCTGGTCCGGTGCGCTGGTCATGCTGCTGCCGCTGGGCATGATGGGACTGGGCATGGCTCTGAAGATGCCCTTCCCGGCCGTGGTGATGACAACCGTCATGCTGGCCTCCTCCTTCGGGCCGGTGCTGGCGCTGGCCAACCTGTCCGCCGCCATGGATTCCACCCTCGCAGCAGGCGAGCGGGTGCTCTCATTGCTGGAGGAGGAGCCCGAGACACCGGATGTCGTAAACGGTGAAAAGCCGGATTTTGCCGGCGCACAGGTGGAGCATCTTTCGTTCTCTTATGAAGAGGAAGAGGTGCTGCACGATCTCTCGGCACAGTTCAGACCAGGGGAAATCGTGGCAGTGACTGGCCGGAGCGGAAGCGGCAAGTCGACACTGCTGAAGCTCCTGATGCGGTTCTGGAACGCGCCGGAGAACACTGTGAAGATTTCGGGCACGGATGTGAGCCGGATTGACACGGCGCATCTGCGGACGCTGGAAAGCTATATGACGCAGGACACGGACCTGTTCAACGTGTCCATCCGCGACAATATCCGGATCGGCCGCCTGGACGCTTCGGATGAAGAAGTGGAGGAGGCGGCGAAGAAAGCCAGCATTCACGACTTCATTCTCACGCTGCCCAAGGGGTACGACACGAAGACCGGCGAGCTGGGTGAGATGCTCTCCGGCGGCGAGCGGCAGCGGATCGGACTGGCGCGGGCCTTCCTGCACGATGCGCCGCTGATGCTGCTGGATGAGCCCACCAGCAACCTGGACAGCCTGAACGAAGGCGTGATCCTGAAGGCACTTCGCGAGGAGGCGGAGGCGTCCGGCCGCACGGTGGTGCTGGTCTCGCACCGCAAGTCCACCCTGGCTGTGGCGGATCGTTCCTATGCGATTGAGAGCGGACGGCTGAGCTGAAGCTGTTGACGGACTGGTGCCGATGGCAGACTGCAGCCGCTGACGGACTGCCGCTGTACCTTGACAGTATGTTGTCACCTTGCTATAATCCCCAATTGTTAACCAGTAAGATAACAATGGTTAACAAATAACTCAAGGGAGATTGCAAGATGAATAAAACAAACACACAGATGATCACGACAACTGCACTGATGGCCGCCGTCTTATGCGTTCTGGGGCCGCTGTCCCTTCCCATCGGACCGGTCCCGATCGCTTTGGCTAACCTGGCGCTGTACTTCATGGTTTACATCGTCGGGACGAAGATCAGCGTGATCGCCTGTGCGATTTATCTGCTGCTCGGCCTTGTCGGCCTGCCGGTTTTCTCCGGCTATGCCGGCGGCCCGCAGAAGCTGTTCGGCCCCACCGGCGGGTATCTGATCGGCTATATTCCGATGATTCTGATCATGGGCTTTTATGTCACAAAGCATGCTGAAAAGCGCGTGCAGTGCATCCTGGTCATGGAGGCGGCCACCTGGGTTCTGTATCTGATGGGCACGCTCTGGCTGGCCCACGCTGCCGGCATGAGCTTCTATGCTGCCCTCGGTGCCGGCGTCCTGCCTTTCATTCTGCTGGATCTGGCCAAAATCTGTGCCGCCGCCATCTTTGCTCCCATGATCCGGGAGCGTCTGGTGAAGGCGAATGTTATGGAGGTATCATGAGCAAATATCTGGAAGAAGCAAAGCGCCTGCGGGCGATTCAGAGTCCGCATTATAACTGTGGCCAGTCGGTGGTGGTTCCTTATGCGGAAGATGCAGGGATCAGCGTGGAGACAGCCATGGGAATCTGTGCCAACTTCGGCGGCGGCTTGAAGCGCGCCTCCGCCTGCGGCGCGATTACAGGCGGCCTGGTGGTGCTGGGGCTGTTCGGCATCGATGATCCGGCTGTCATCGGTCAGTACTATCAGCGTCTGCGGGATAATCATGAGGGCCTGCTGGACTGCGCGGATCTGCTCCGGCGCAACAAGGAGCTGGGCGGAGAGAAGAAGCCCCACTGCGACGGCATGGTCTACGAATGTGTTCAGCTGGTCGAGGAGATCCTGCGGGAGCACGGGAAACTCGCATAATTCTCAACTTCTTCAAAAGAAGAAAAGGCGCCCGTGGCATGATTGACCTGAACGGTCATTGATGCGGCAGCACTGGCAAAAAGGGCGCTTTCATAAAGATTTCTTCCCCGCAGCAATGCGGACAGGAGTCCTGCACAGAAGGCATCGCCGGCCCCTACGGTATTTACCGCATGGGCGGCCGGCACAGCCGGAATGCAGCAGGATTCTTTTTTATTGAAATCAGCCAGGAAGCTGCCGCGGCTGCCGAGCTTGACGATGAATGCACCGGTCCCCAGAGGGCGGATCACCTCTGCCATCTGCTCGGGCTCCGTCTGGCCGGTGATCTGAACCGCCTCTTCGAAGCTGGGCATAAAGATGTCGGTCTCAGCAAGAACCGGCGCGATCTGCTCCAGGGCATTCCCGGTCCGGCAGCGCAGCGTATCGACAGCGGTCAGAACACCCAGGGACCTTGCGCGGTGAAACAGGGCAGCGACGGCAGAGCCGTCCAGCTGCGCACCGCGGTAAAAGCTGTTCAGACTTAAGACCTTCACTTCTTTCAGCAGATCATCCGTGATGATGGCGGGAGAGATCTCCCGGAACACCTCTGTGCTGGTCAGGAAATGGCGCTCGCCGCCCGGCTCGGTCATGACCAGGCTCACCGCTGTGCCGCAGGCGTTCGAGGCCGTCAGACCGGCCGTGTCCACGCCGTGCCGGTCCAGATAGTCCCGGATCCAGGCACCCGACGGGTCCGCCCCGATTGCAGAGACCAGGAGGGGCTTTGCACCCAGTGCCGCCGCGTTCAGTGCGACGTTGCAGGCATCGCCGCCCGGGAAGGATTCAATGGATACCGGCGTGGAGTCTATATCGAAAAAGGCCGGGGTCACCGGTCCCACAATCATATCCAGTACGGTTACGCCCAGTACAATCATGTCTGCCATGCTGAATTCTGTCCTTTCTGCTTATTACCTCTTCCATGTTACCACGTCCTATGGCAGGAATGAATGCACAATGACTGCAAGATCAGGCAGAAAATGTAGCAGAAATCGCA
>JAFTFP010000010.1 GCA_017449485.1 Lachnospiraceae bacterium | reverse complement strand
GTTCTTCGGGGATATCTGTACGCGCTGGAGATGGACCGGGCAGCGGAGAGTGTATGCTATTTATACAGTGTGCTGACCGTCATTGCGGGACTGGTCTTCGCCGGCAGATCTACGGCTTACGGCGAAATAGTAAGTGCGCTGCTGAGGGTTCCGAAATATCGCGCTGTCTACGGAGCCGCCGGCACCATGCTTTCTCTTTCGGGCGTTTCCCTGATTGTACTGATTGCGCTGATTATTCTATGCCTGATCGGGCGCAGAGCCATGACAAAGAAATATGGCCGCCCCAATTTCTTCGGATATGAAGAAGAGCGCACCGGGGCGAGAAGACTCTTTCTTTCTTACTCAGCACCCATCTGGCTGTCTGCACTTCTGTACGCCCTCTGGGTTCTGGCAGATGTGCGTCTGTGCATTCATGTGAATCCGGACTATGAGGGAGCCGGCACGTTTTACGGCCTGGCCCTTTCTCTTATCTATACCATCCGCTTTCTGATGCTGATTCCCTTCATTCGGATGACCAAGGATGCTGCATCAGCTTCTCTTCGGGATGAGCGCAGTGCGTTCAGGAACAGAAGCCGTGTGACGATCCGGCTGTTCAGATATGAAGCACTTGGCATTGGCTTTTTTATTTCGGCGGCAGCCGCACCGATTGCAGGCATACTCTCGGCGGATCCATCCCAGGTGCTGATTTCTGCGCTGGAGTGGGGAGGCGCTGCCATCTGGCTGGGCGGTTTTCTCTTTATTGTGATGCTGTTTCACATGGAGTGCGGCCGGACGAAGGATATCTACATTGCGCTGGGCGCAGGACTGGTGATTCAGACCGGACTGTGTGTTCTTTTGACACTGCGCACTGAAATCGGTACAGGCGCAGTATTCCCGTGCCTCATTGCCGGATATACTGCGATTCTGACAGCTTTTGCCATTCTGAACAGACAGGTGCTGCAGCTGCTGTATCGCGGCGAGCCGGTGCGCAGATTGATCGGCAATGTTCTGTGCGGTGCGGCGGCAAGCCTGGTTGTTTTTCTGATTTCTGAACTTCTGACAGGGAAGATTGCCGCCTTTGCAGTATTTCTGATCTGTCTGATCACGTATCTGGTTCTGTATTTTGCAGCGACGATTTTCCTCAGAGTGGCTGATTTCCGCAACCTGGACCGGATTCCCGGCGGAGCGCTTCTTCAGAATCTGGCGGAGGTGCTGCATCTATGAATCGAATCATTGCCGTCGTGGGAGGCGGAGCTGCCGGATGTATGGCGGCAGTATCTGCTGCCCGCAGCGCTGCGGGTGAGCCGGTGCAGATCATTCTTCTCGAAGAAGGGAAAGGGATCGGGGCCAAAATCCGGATCACCGGCAACGGCCGCTGCAACCTGACCAATCTTCAGATCCGCCCGGAGCATTATTACAGTGTTGAACAGGCTGATCCGATGCGGATCTATGAGAAATATTCCCCGGATGCACTCAGAAGCTTTTTTGAGGAACGCGGTGTTTTTCTGCACAGCAGAGGAGATCTGATCTATCCGCTCACTGACCGCGCCGACACCGTCGCGGAACTGTTTGAGCGTGAACTTCTTCGTGAAAAGGTGCAGGTGCAGTACGATGCAAGAATCCGGGAAATCCGCAGAGAAGGGAAACGGTTCCTTCTTCGTGATGAGCACGGAAACAGCTGGCAGGCTGACACAGTCATTCTTGCCACAGGCGGACTGACCGGAAAGAGGCTGGGCTGCCGGGGAGACGGATATGCACTTTCTCAGCAGATGGGGCTTCATGTCACAGACTGCTTTCCGGCTCTGACGTACTTAAAAACCGACTGCGCGGGACTTGCGGCGGCTGACGGCGTGCGCTGCGAGGCAGAACTGAAGCTGCTGATCGGAGATAAGGTGACGGCGCAGGAACGCGGAGAACTGCAGATAACGAAAAAGGGCTTGTCCGGGATCGTCTGCTTCCAGATTTCCCACCCCGCGGCACAAGCGCTGCGGACAGGCAGGGAAGTCATACTCCAGATCGATTTTGCCCCGGATATTACGGACGATCAGCTGCGTAAGCAGATATTGGAGAGAATGAAGAAAGTTCCGGAAGAAAATCCGGCACTCTCAGAACTGTTTTTCGGTATGATTCATCCCGGCGCCGCAGCCATGATCATTCGAGGCAGCGGACAGGTTGAGGAGCGAAAGGCCAGAAAGCTTCATCCGGAGGAACTGATGAAGCTTCTTAAGCAGATCAAAGTCTTCCGGGTCCGCATTACGGGTACGGGAGATTATGAAGAAGCGCAGGTCACAGCCGGCGGGGTGAGGATGAAGGATCTGAATGAGAATCTGGAAGCAGCCGACTGCGAAGGCCTTTATCTGTGCGGTGAGCTGCTGGATGTCGACGGCCTCTGCGGAGGATATAATCTGACCTTTGCCATGTGCAGCGGCGCTGTCTGCGGCATGGCGGCTGCGGAGAAAATCAGCCGCATGATCAGCCAGGGAGGATGATTTGATCAGGATTTCACAGATTAATCTGCCGTGTGGAGCGGATGCTTCCGCACTCAGACAGAAGGTGCAGCGCCTGCTTCCGAAAGGCATGCCGCTGCTTGAACTTCGGATTGTAAAGCACTCGGTTGATGCGAGAAAGAAACCGCAGCTGCTGGATGTCTATACAGTGGATGTCGTAACCGGTAAGGGCCCGGAGGCAGAGACGAAGGCAGTACAGCGCTGCAGAGACCGCCGGGTCAGCATGGCTGCTGTGCGAAGCTACCGCTTTCCGGAATCCGGAACAGCGGATCTCCCGGACCGCCCGGTTGTCATCGGCGCGGGGCCGGCCGGCCTGTTCTGCAGCCTGTATCTGGCTGAACACGGCTATCAGCCGATTCTGCTGGAGCGCGGCAGAATGATAGAAGAGCGGACCGGGGATGTGGAGCGCTTCTGGCGGGAAGGAAGACTGGATCCCTCCTCAAACTGTCAGTTCGGTGAAGGCGGCGCAGGCACCTTTTCAGACGGCAAGCTGACGACGCTGGTGAATGATCCCGCAGGCCGCGCTGAAGAGGTTTTAAAGCGCTTTGTCGAGTTCGGTGCCCCGGAGGAAATCCTGTATGAGGGCCGTCCTCATATCGGCACGGACCGGTTAAGGACTGTGATCATCCGTATGCGGCAGGCAATTCTTGCTGCAGGCGGAACGATTCGATATGAGGCTCAGGTGACCGGGCTTGAACAGCAGGCCGGTGTGATCCGGGGCGTCTGTGTCAATAACAAGGAACTGATCCCGGCAAGCGTAGTGGTACTGGCGCCCGGGCACAGTGCGCGGGATACGCTGCGCACGCTTTATGCAGCCGGCATCCCGATGGAACAGAAGAACTATGCTGTCGGATTCAGAGTCATTCACCCGCAGCGGATGATTGATGAAGCCCAATATGGAATCAGCGATCCGGTCCTGCTTGAAAAGCTTCATCTGGAGGCTTCCAGCTATAAGCTGACGGCGAAGGCTTCAGACGGACGCGGCGTATACAGCTTCTGCATGTGTCCGGGCGGATACGTTGTCAATGCCTCTTCAGAGCCCGGCAGGCTGTGTGTCAATGGCATGAGCGACTATAAAAGAGATTCGGGCTACGCCAACAGCGCAATTGTGATGACGGTATCGGAGAAGGATTTCGGATCGGATCATCCGCTGGCCGGCATGGAATTTCAGGAGAAGCTGGAAGAAACCTGCTTTCAGCTCGGAGAAGGGGCAATCCCCTGTGAAGGCTATCCGGATTTTGAAAAGACGGTTCTAGGCCACAGTTCAGCGTCTGCCCCGGCAGATCTGGGACAGCCGGTTCCGGATGAAGGCGGACAGCCCGGAGAGATCCCGCAGATCCGCGGAGCCTGCCGGAAGGCACCGGTGCACCGCATCCTGCCTGCGGTACTGAATCAGGATTTCTGCGAGGGAATGCGCAGATTTGAGCGCCAGATTCCCGGCTATGCCGACGCAGCCCTGGTTGCAGGCC
>JAFTFP010000130.1 GCA_017449485.1 Lachnospiraceae bacterium | reverse complement strand
TGAAGTAACGCTGAAGCTGGCGGATCTGGCCGATCATGTCACGGGACGGCTGGATATTGTCAGCGCGGTCCGGCCGTATCTGGAGCAGCTCATGGAAGAGACTGGCGAGACGGTTCATCTGGTGCAGGCCGAGGGAGCCGATGTGGTCTATATAGATAAAGTAGAGTCCCGCACGGCGACGATGCGGATGGTTTCACGGATCGGCAGCAGGATTCCGTTCTACCGCTCGGCGGTCGGCAAGGCCATCGCGGCAAGACTTCCGGAGCCGGAGGTGCGGGAGCTGTGGGAGAACTGCGAGATCGAGCGGACGACGCCCTATACCATCACGAATTATGAGGACTTCCTCGAGACTCTGGAGGAAGTGCGCAGGAAGGGCTATGCGCTGGACAACGAGGAGAATGAGACGGGCGTTCGATGCATCGGCGCGTCGCTGGACCTGGGCGGCGTCCGGCCCAAATATGCCTTTAGTATTTCCGTTCCCATCGGGCGCATGGACAATGACCGGATCCGGGAACTGTCTGCGTTCATTCTGCAGACGAAGGAAGATATCGAGAAAGGATTCCGCGGCGTCGCCAGACATCTGGGCGCAGGCGCAGGAACGGGCACGCGTACAGGAGCTGGAACAGGAGCAGAGGCAAAATCATGAATATCAGCAGAGTGATTGCACAGGAGTTATCGATTCGCCAGGAGCAGGCCGACGCCGCCATCCGGCTCATTGATGAGGGAAATACAATTCCTTTTATTGCGCGGTACCGCAAGGAGGCGACCGGATCGCTGAATGACGAACAGCTCCGGACGCTGGGGGAGCGCCTTACTTATTTAAGAAACCTGCAGGAGCGCAAGGAGGCGGTTCTTTCTTCGATTGAGGAACAGGGAAAGCTGACGGACGCGCTGCGGGCGGCGATTGAAGCGGCCGAGACGATGGTGGCGGTGGAGGATCTGTATCTTCCGTACAAGCCGAAACGGCGGACCCGCGCCGGCATTGCGAAGGAGAAGGGGCTGGAGCCTCTTGCAGGAGTTCTGCTCGCGCAGGCGTCGCAGAAGTCTGCCCTCGAGGAGGCGGCCGCCTATGTCCATGAGGATGAGAACCCGGAGCTGAGCGTACACACGCCGGAGGAGGCGTTGCAGGGCGCGGAAGATATCGTGGCAGAGCTGATTTCAGACAACGCGGAGCTGCGCAGCTATATCCGCGAGGTGACGATGAGCGAGGGCACACTGATTTCGCAGGCCAAGGCCGGCGCGGAGGAGGGCGGCACCTTCGCCATGTACTATGACTATGAAGAGGCGGTGAAGAAAATGCCGGGCTACCGCATTCTGGCGGTGAACCGGGGCGAGGCCGAGAAGGTGCTGACGGTGAAAATCAGTGCGCCGGCCGACCGCATTCTGCGGCACCTGGAGGGGCGGATTCTGCGCCGCGGCGCGCGCTGCCACGAGACGATCACACAGAGCCTTATCCGCGCAATCGCTGACGCCTATGACCGGCTGATCGCGCCTTCCATTCAGCGCGATATCCGCAGCGAGATGACAGAGCGGGCACAGACCGGGGCGATTGAAGTCTTCGGCAAGAACCTGAAGCAGCTGCTGATGCAGCCGCCGATCGCCGGCAAAGTGGTGCTCGGCTGGGATCCGGCTTTCCGGACAGGCTGCAAGCTTGCAGTTCTGGATCCCACCGGCAAAGTGCTGGACACCGTGGTGATCTATCCGACGGCCCCGCAGAACAAGGTGGAGGAATCCAAGAAAATTCTGAAGGCGCTGATCCGCCGCTACCACATTGAACTGATTTCGCTGGGAAACGGATCGGCCTCCCGCGAATCCGAACAGATCATCGCCCAGCTTATCCGGGAGATGGCCGCGGAGGACGGCACACAGCTTCAGTATGTCATCGTCAGTGAGGCCGGGGCCTCCGTCTATTCCGCCAGCAAGCTGGCCACAGAGGAGTTTCCGCAGTTTGACGTCGGACAGCGCAGCGCGGCATCCATCGGGCGCCGCCTCCAGGATCCGCTCTCTGAGCTGGTCAAAATCGACCCGAAGGCCATCGGTGTCGGCCAGTATCAGCATGATATGGATCAGAAGCGCCTGGGCGAAGCCCTCGGCGGTGTAGTGGAGGACTGCGTGAACAGCGTCGGCGTGGATCTGAATACCGCTTCCGCACCGCTGCTTTCCTATATTTCCGGCATCAACAAGACGCTGGCCGGCAATATTGTCGCCTACCGGGAGACCAACGGCCGCTTTAACAGGCGCGCCGACTTAAAGAAGGTGCCGCGCCTGGGGGAAAAGGCTTATGAACAGTGCGCCGGGTTCCTGAGAATTCACGGGGGCGCGGAGCCGCTGGACGACACCAGCGTCCATCCGGAGAGCTATGAGGCGGCACGGAAGCTCCTGGCGCTGCTGGCCGGCGCAGGACAGGGCACCAGGGGCGCAGGTGCCGGTTCTGGTGCTGCGGAAAAAAACGCGGCGCTTCCAGCAAAACTTCCGGACCCGAAGGGACTGGCAGAAAAGCTGGGCATCGGCGAGATCACACTGCGGGACATTTATGAGGAGCTGAAGAAGCCCTCACGGGATCCCAGAGAGGAGATGCCGGCGCCGGTCTTGAAGAGCTCAGTGATGGAGATGGAGGATCTGGTGCCCGGCATGGAACTGATGGGAACGGTGCGCAACATCGTAGACTTCGGTGCCTTTGTCGACATCGGCGTCCATCAGGACGGACTGGTGCACATTTCCGAGATGAGCGACCGGTTCATCCGCCATCCCATGGAGGTGGTGAGTGTCGGAGATGTGGTGCGCGTGCGCGTCAAATCCGTGGATGTGAAGAAGAAACGGATCGCGCTGAGCATGAAAAAACAAGCAGAATAATTGAACAATTCTGCCGGATTTTGATGGTATAAGGGATACAATGAGGTTATGATAGGCATAGAGTAAGACAAACAGTGCATGCGGATCCGTTAGATGACAGCACTCGGTGCGGATGCCCGCCGCCCATGCCGATGGGATATAGATCAGGCAGAAAATGAAGACAGGGAGGACGGACGATGGAGAAGACGATGGAACACAGAACACTGATTGAAGAGCGGATTAATGCATATTTAGACAGCGGCGGCAGGATTCTGCCTCCGCTGTTTCCGATCATTTCGGACCGGGACGCCTGGGAGAGCCTGGACGCGGAAATCCGGGACGGATTGATCCGGACGGGGGAGGAGACAGCAGACGAGCCCTGGCCGATGCTGCTGCTGACGGACTACCTGGATTTTAACCGGACCGGCAACCGCGTCCGGTTTGAGGATAAATACTTTGGCAGACGGATCCGCCTCACGAAGCTGGTCATGGCGGAGTGCGCGGAGAACAGCGGACGGTTCATCGATGCGATTCTCAATGGTTTCTATCTGATCCTGGAGGAGAGCAGCTGGTGCCTGCCGGCGCACAACACCCACATCCGGGACGGGGTCAAGCTCCCGCTGCCGGATGCCACGGCCCCAATTATCGATCTGTTTGCAGCGGAGACAGCGGCGCTGCTGGGCCTGGCGGAATATCTGCTGCGCCCGGTGCTGGAAAAGCGCTATGCCATGCTGAGCACCTATCTGAATCAGGAGCTGCGCAGACGGATCATTCTGCCTTATCTGCAGGAGCATTACTGGTGGATGGGCGACGGGAAGAGCCGCATGATGAACTGGACGCCGTGGATCACGCAGAACGTTCTCATTGCCGTCTCCACGCGGCCCGGCGGCCGGACGATCAATGAAGAAGAGCGGCTCGAGATCTTAAAGAAGGCTGCTTTTTCTGCCGACTGCTTCGTGGACAGCTACGGAGAGGACGGCTGCTGTGAAGAAGGCGCCCAGTACTACGGACATGCGGGACTGTGCCTGTTCGGCTGCCTGGATATCATGAACCGGATGACCGACGGCGCGGTGCGCGCCTGCTATGGGGCAACGGTCATCCGCAATATGGCGGCTTACATTGTCCGGATGTACGTAGGCAATGACTACTATATCAATTTTGCGGACTGCTCCGCGTTCCCCGGACACCGGAGTGCGCGGGAATTTCTGTTCGGCCGCATGACCGAAAACCAGGCCATGTCGGATTTTGCCGCTGCAGATTACAGACAGCAGAGCCTGGAGGAAAAGCTTCTTCCGGCGGAGCAGAATCT
>JAFTFP010000129.1 GCA_017449485.1 Lachnospiraceae bacterium | reverse complement strand
CGCATCTCCCACGAACTGGAATCTGTCGCGGGCGGCATTTACAAGCAGGGCCGCTTTGAACATTTCCGCGTCGGCGGGGAGCCGCTGGAGGGGGATGTGCTGCAGTGGCTCAAAGCGGAAATCGCCGATGAATATCCGGAGCATATGCCCGCGGAGGACGGTCAGGACGGCGCCGCGGAATCGGACAACAAACAACCGCACGACAGCGCTGCCAGATCAGATAAAATACAGCTGCAGGACGGCGCCGCAGAATCGGGCAGCGCCGCGGAGATCGACGAGCAGGAGACGGCGATCTTCCAGGCGTACGATGTCTATATTCCGCGGAGGAAGGCAGAGGATGCAGTCCTCGGCTATGCCGCCGATCCCGCAAACCGCTGTCTGGTACTCCGGGCAGCTCCCGGCAGCGGAAAAACCTCGCTCCTGTCTCATCTGTATCTGACGAAGAAGTTCCCCGGAAAAGTCTATATGCGTCTGGCCGGGACGACGGCCGGTTCCATGACAGGCACGGCGGTGCTGCGCTCAATCCTCACACAGATGTGCGCGGACGGCCTGCTCAAAGAAAAAGAGATTGCACATCCCGATCACGAACTTCCTTTCCTGTTCCCGGAGCTGCTGCGCACAGCGGCCCTTACTGCCGCAAATGAAAACGCGGCAGCAGGAACGGAAGCCGGAACTGATAACGTGACGACATTGATTACCGTAATCGTGGACGGCATCAATCAGTTCAAAGGCACGGCGGAGGAGAACAAGATCATTCCGGCACAACTCCCGGACGGCGTCAGCATGATCGTGAGCACGGTGACCGGAGAGGAAGCACAGCTGCCGGACGGCGTTCTGTTCCATGACCTGTCGGCCATGTCGTCCGAAGAGGACCGGCGCACGCTGATTACCGAATATATGGGCATGTTCCTGAAGAATCTGGATGAAGAGCAGATCCGGAGAATCCTTTCCATGCCCGGGAGCAGAAACCCGCTGTATCTGAAGACCGTCCTGTATGAACTGCGGCAGTTCGGATCTTTTGACGCACTGATGGAGAAGCTGTCCGAGGATTACGGAAAGACGCCGCGGGAGGCGGCCTGCGAAGTGCTCCGGCGGATCTTCCGCGAGGCGCGCGAGCGCTCCCCGCGTGAAGAACAGCTGCTGATCCGTTTTCTGATGATGATGGCCTGGTCCAACGGAGGAATACCGAGAGTCTATGCCGCAAAAAGCCTGAAGCGGTCTGTATTCCGCGAAGACGAAATGACTCAGAAGGATCTGGAAGACCTGATGATGGGCATGGCGAGGGAGCTCGCACCCTATCTGTCCTATGGCGAGGAGGCCATGGACTTCCGCTATGAGAGCTTCCGGCTGGCGGTGCAGGACCTCCTCGGGGGCAGCGAAGGGGAAGCACGGCTGATGCTGGGTCAGCTCTATCTGCAGATTTTGTCCGAGCGGGCAGAGGATCACCGCGCGGCGCAGCAGCTCTGCTGGCAGATTGTGCGTAAGGATGAGGAGACCGCGGTATCGGTCTTCGGGAACGCCAATATCATGCTGGCCGTTCTCAAAGCCGGTGCGGCCGAAGATGTAGCCCAGGCGATGGAATACGGCGCAGCGGAAAACTATTCCGGATTTGAACAGGCTGCGAGATTCTTCCGCATTCATGCGGCGGACCTGACGGTCAATCCTTACACGCTGTTCGACCTGCTGCAGGAAGCTGACTGGATGAGCGGCTGCCCGTTCGTATCTGATCTGCTGCAGAGCGAAAAGAGCACAGAGCCCCGCCGGCGTCTCAGGGATCTGTATCCGGATCCTTATGAGCGCATCATGACGGGCAGCTACGCGCTTCCTACTGATGCAGCTTTTATAGATGCAAAAGAAGGCTGGCTCGTGATTGTGTCACTGCCGGAGGACAAGACCGGCATCCGGGTGCGCGTCGCGGACCTCGAGACCGGGCGGACGCGTCAGACAGCCTATTACAGGGATCTTGTGCTCTCTGAGTGCAGGATGAAGCTGTCCGGGGATCAGATGATTCTTTACAGCGAGGGAAAAAAGCAGGATGCGCAGCTGCGCATTTTGCGCCTGCCGGATCTGCAGGAACTGGAGCGCCTGCAGGTGACCCCGCCGAAGAGCGGCACTGCGCACCTCGATGCTTTGCATGTATATGCGGGCGTCTGCTACGGATACTATAAAGATTACGGAGACAGTATCTACTCGGATCAGCCCGATCCTTACTGGGACACAGCTCTCCTGCGTCTGAATGACAGCCGGATTCTGCGGGAGAGCAGGAGGACCAGGGAGTCGGCTGCTTTTGCAGACCGGTATCTGGTCATCGGAGACAATGAGCGGGATGCAGTCCGCCTCTTTGATCTCACTGCAGAGACGGACGCTCTGGTCCTGGATGATCCGGTCCCCGATCCGCCTGAAAAAGACGCGGGCATCTCCGTTTTTAACGAAATAAATGTGGACACCGTCGAGGGAGACGGCTGGATCCTTGTGAGCGACGGGGTGTCGCTGAGAGACCGGCGGACATGGAAGATCGGCGTGGGAGAGGATGCTCCCGTCGTCCTGAAAGAGGCACAGACAGACTACTTCCTGCAGCACGCGCAGTATGCGGGCGGAGAGGTCTTTGTCCGCCAGGGGTCTTCTGTCGCCGTCCTCGATCCGGATCTCGGCATCCGCACGCGTTTATCCTACCCGATCGAGAACAAAGGAAAATGGTCGGGAAGGATCGTCCTTCGCGGGAATACGATCATGATCCTTCAGGATGACAGGCTGACTGCTTTTGACCGGGACAGCTTTATGGCCGGCGGCCGGGAAGGAAAAAGACTGCCGCATGATTTCTCGGCCGGGGTGAAGATGTTCTTTCAGAACGGCCGCCTGTATATCTTCAATGTGCCGCTGATCGCCGCCTCTCTGGAAGAGCCGGGTGAGATCATTTATGAGGAGGACGCACAGAATCAATTCATCTTTGAGCCGGCACTGAAGGCATCGGGCAGCAGTCTTCTTTACGGTGTGATATCGAACAACAACGCGCTGTGTCTGAAGGACATCGCGGCGATGAAGAAGCTTTATGTCAGTGTGCTGGAGAGCAGAGTCGGACAGCTCGAGCACGTCTATGAAGACCGCGGGCTGGCATGGGCTGTGAAGAGCGGAATTTTGCCCGAAAAGCACAGGTCGATCGCAAGAGAGTACTCGGACGAACCGGAAGAGGCTTCTTTCGGCAAAGTGCAGGTGCAGGCGATCCGGGCTTCGTACGCGGACGGGAAGCTCCGGCGCGGAGTGATCGAGGACACCTGGCAGCCGGAGGGCGAGGTGCTCATGATGCCGTACAAGAAAGCGACGCGTGTTGTGCAGCTGGACGGCGAGTACTACCTGTTCATCATCAATATTTATGTCGACGAGACGGACAAGCGGTTCCGGGTGTACCGGATGTCCGACCGGAAACTGCTCATCCAGTACAGGTACTCCGGGATGGTCCATATTTTGGAAGATTTTATTGTCACCCGCAGGGGAAAGCTGCTCTTCTTCGAGACGCAGACAGACGATGCGGGTGAGCGCAGACAGTATCTGATCGAGTACGACCTGCGGACCGGGAAGGGCCGCGCCCTGAAAACGCCTGCGGAATGCTATGCCATCAACAGCGGCAAAATCAGGAATCAGGCCATCGACGGTCCGCTCTGGGACAGTGATTACTGTGTGCTCACGGCCTACAACTATGAGGGATGTCCGGGCGGGGCGCTGCTGATCTATCACACGGAGGAGCACAGGGTCAGCCCCATCATCCCGGTGGCAAAAAAGAAAAGGACCGACCTGGCGGGGATGGCCATCCTTCACGACCCGGAGGATGAGAAGAAGGGAACCCTGCTGCTCGGCTGCAGGAAGATGCGGCAGATCGAAGCTTACGACCTGGAGACGGGCCGGTTCCTCTTCCGGCAGCGCGTCGACGGCGATCCGGAGGAGATCATTGCGGACGCCGCGACCGGCTCCGTGGCGATTTCCGGCCTGTATACCGGACAGAGACTGTATAAAATGATTAAAGGGGACTAGTAAAACCATTTTTCTAAAACCAGGGGGTTGTTATGCTGAAAGTCTATGGAAGCGCCATGTGCCCGGATTGCAGGGCATGTAAGGCGAATTTTGAAGCAGACGGGATCGAGTTTGAATTCATTGATATCAACGAGAATCTCCATAACCTGGCGGAGTTTCTTAAGCTGCGGGACACTGAGCCGGTTTTTGACAATGGAAAGCGGTTGGTGATATCGGAATTCCTGGAATTGTCGGAGAAGACGGCACGGTCTTTACAGACTGGGAAACCTATCTGAAGGAGAAGGGACTGCCGATTACGTACCAGGAGAATGGCCCGTCATGCAGTATCACGGGGAAAGGATGCTGATGGAAAGAAAGTCAATTCTGATCAAGGACACAACAAGAGAAGAGAGGGAACAGATAGTGAAAAATTCCCTGGACTGCGGGGGTGGCTGTGAAAACTGCTCCTCCTGCTGGCTTGGCGGTGGAAGTCCTTGGGATATTTATCAGGACTATATTGACGGTAAGAAAGAAATCCGCGAAATAAATATGGAGTATATGAAAAAGTATCGTCAGGACAGGCAGATTCATTAAGAGGATTGGTGACTTATGGTGAGTGCACCGCAGATAACGGATTCTACAGCTGAGCAGCGAAGGGCATATATCAAAGAGAGATTTCCCTGCATTGCAGACTGCGATATGTGCGGGCTGTGTAAAGCGTTCCATGGGAAAGATGCCGAGGTGGCTTACGCCGATTACATTGATGGTAATAGGTCTTTTTCAGAAGTGTCGGCTGACTACAAGTAGTGGAGGGCTGCAGCTTTTTTGGTGTGCGAATTATGAAACGCGTTATTGTTATAGGCAGTCCAGGTGCCGGAAAAAGTACATTCTCCAGAAAGCTCAGAGATAAAACTGGTCTGCCGTTGCATTATCTTGATATGATCTGGCATCTGTCGGACAGAACAAGCATAAGCAGGGAAGAGTTTGATAAGAAGCTTGCAGAAATCCTGAAGACCGAAAGCTGGATCATAGATGGAAATTACGGCAGAACGATTGAGATGAGAATGAAATACTGCGATACTGTTTTTCTGCTGGACTATCCTCTGGATGTCTGTTTAGAGGGAGTAAGATCTCGTGTCGGAGTACAGAGAGAAGAAATACCATGGGTTGAAGAAGAACTCGATGAAGAGTTCAGACAATGGATTATGGATTTCCCTAAGACACAACTTCCTCAGATTTATCAGCTGCTGGAGCAGTATGGGAAGGGTAAAGAGATACACATTTTTCGTTCCAGAGAGGATGCGGACAGATATTTGGAGACAAATATATGAATGAAGCCGGGATGAAGCGCGAAGGAATTCTTCGTGAAGACAGTCATAGCATTTCGGAACTGGCGCTTGAGCTCCAGGACACGGAATGGCCGTTTGAGTTTACGGATCATGACCGTATGATAGCCAGGGCAATCTGCTTTGGCAGCGATGGATTCTTTTATCCCACCAGTCGAGAAGACTCCCGCCTCTGCAGGCGGTGAGATGAATCGACCAAATTCATATTTGATAGTAGAACATGCGTACGATTTCTGATATAATTAACATGTATCGATTCTTCTGCACAAAAGAGGATCATCATGGATAATAAGGCTTTCAGATATCGAATATACCCTGATATATCACAGCTTGAACTGATACTGAAGACCGTCGGCTCCTGCCGCTTTGTGTATAATGAGGCTTTGTCTGCGAAGGAAGCTGCGTATAAGGACAGCGGAACAGTTCTAAGTACCTATGATCTCATCCGGCGGCTGCCCGGACTGAAGAAACAGTTCACCTGGCTTCAGGAAGTGGATTCTGTTGCCCTGCAGCAGTCCATCCGGCATCTGGGTACGGCATATGCGAACTTCTTTAATACAAAGCTGCATGCAAAGAGACCGAAATACAAAACAAAGAGGAAAAGCCGCTGGTCCTATTCGACTATTGTGATCAATAATAACATCCGTATTGGCAGGAACTATATCGTCCTCCCGAAACTCGGAAAAGTGAAGGCGGTAATATCAAGGGATGTTCCTGAGGGATGGAAACTAAAGTCGACAACTGTATGTGTGGAACGGGATTACACCGTCTATGTCTCCTGTCTGTTCGAATATGAGAGCACTCCTGTCTCTTATGTTCCTGATCCGGAGTGCTCCATTGGTCTGGACTATAAATCGGACGGGCTGTATATGGATTCTTCCGGCAGATGCTGCGGATCCCCGAAGTACTTCAGGAAAGCCCAGGGAAAGCTTGCCAGGGCCCAGAGGGGCCTGCACCACAAGAAGCCGGGTTCTGTCAACTATAGAAAACAGACGAAGAAGATCGCGCGGATCCACCGGCACACTGCTGACCAGCGGAAGGACTTCCTGCACAAGGAATCATTGAGGATAGCCAACTCATATGATATCGTGTGCATCGAAGACCTGGACATGACAGCAATCGGACGAAAAGAATCCGGGCTGGGGAAGGCATCAATGGATAACGGCTGGGGAATGTTTGTGGGATTTCTGGAATATAAGCTCCGGGACCGCGGGAAGCTCCTCATCCGGACAGGGAGATATTATGCATCCAGCCAGACCTGCAGCTGTTGTGGAAGGATTGAGCCGAAAGTAAAAGATCTTAAGATACGGAGATGGCAGTGCCCGGCATGTGGGGCAGTGCATGACCGTGACATCAATGCAGCGGTCAATATCAGGAAAGAAGCGCTCCGAATCCTGAATGATATCGAAATACAGAAAGTAAGCTGAAAACGAAGAGAATCACTAGGGCAGGAACTGTCCGAAGTCAACGCCTGTGGAGCCGATGGTCCCTGCCTGGCAAAGACACGTCTTGGCCGGCAAACTATAGCGATGAAGCAGGAATCCCCCGCCTCTGCAGGCGGTGGGAGGTTCAAGCTGAAGAGGTTTCAAAACCGTTTCGGGTTTATGACCGGCAATATCATACAGGCGATGCTGTTTGGTCTGATGCACGGAATTCCATTCGGCCTTGCCACACAGAACGCGGCGGCACTCTTCCTGCTCACCCTGATTCCCGGACTGTTTGGCTGGTATCAGGGCTGGCTGAACGAGAAGCAATGCGAAGGTTCAATCATACCCAGCTGGCTGCTTCACGGCTGTATGAATCTGCTGACAGCCGGCCTCTCACTGTAAGAATTCCTGCCTGCCGGGGGAGAAAACATATGGATCTGAGTAATGTATATTTTGTAATCGGAACATCTTACGCAGGTAAGTCTACGATCGTTAAGAATCTGGCCAGAAAACACGGGGGGATTGCGCTGGAGGAGAACTATCACGATGCAAAGCTGCCTGAGCTTGACAGCAGGGAATTTCCGGGACTGACATATACCCGCGATCTTCAGGACTGGCATGAATTCATCCGTCGCACACCGGACGAATATGTCACCTGGCTGGAAAACACAAAGAAAGAATGTGAAATTGTTGAACTGCAGATCATTGAAGAACTTCTGGAAAAACCGGAAGCACAGGGAAAGAAGATCTTTGTGGACACCAATATCTGTATCGAGACGCTTCACAGGATTTCAGACAGGCGGCATGTTCTTGTCATGCTGGCTGATCCCGAAATCGGAATAAATCGGTTCTTTGACCGCCCTGACCCTGAAAAACAGTTCCTTTACCGGCTTATGCTGGAGGAGCCGGATCCGCAGGCCGCACTGGACAATTACCGGGAAATCCTTACACGGATATGCTCGAAGGAAAGCTATGACGAACTGCTGCATTCCGGGTTTGAGGTTATTTTCAGGGATGAGAATCGCAGCCAGGAAGAGACAGTCCTGCTGGCTGAGAAAATATTCGGTATCTCCTCAGGAATGAAAATTGAACTGACTGAGCTGTCAGAAGAAAACATGGAACAATGTTTT
>JAFTFP010000128.1 GCA_017449485.1 Lachnospiraceae bacterium | reverse complement strand
GGTGATTCCTTCAGGGATCACCTTTTTTTATGCTCAGATCGTCTCTGGATCAACCGGCTTTCCGTCTCTCCAGATTCGCTCCAGATCATAGAGCAGCCGGTTTTCCGTATCGAAAATATGTACGATGACATCACCGAAGTCCAGAAGGATCCAGTTGGCATTCTGATACCCTTCTACCTGCTTGGTGAAATACCCGTTCTTACCCATGATTTCTTCAACGGCATCCGAAAGTGCCTGAATCTGGGTCCGGTTGCTTCCGCCTGCAATGATAAAATAATCCGCGAGCACGGAGACCTCGCTGATGTCAATGACGCGGACATTGTCTGCTTTCTTTGAATCCAGCGCCTGCATTACCAGCTTCAGCATTGCATCAGCTTTTTTTCTTTCTTCCATGTACTACCCTCCCTGTTTTTACTATATATCTGTCTGAATTACATTTCAGACTATAGAACTATGCATCTAATTCTTCCCGATAATACTGGTAAGTCTTCCCGGTCATCGGGTCGATCCGTGCGCCGGTGGCCTGCAGATAAAGCAGAATATCCTCCAGAATCTTGAACAGCGTGCGGTCAATATCTTCAAACGCCATAGAACGCACAATAGACAGATTGGGGGCCTGATCCCGGCCCGGCTCGATGTAATCGGCGATATAGATGATTTTGTCCAGAAGACTCATTTCCGGCTTTCCGGTTGTGTGATTGCGGATTGCTTCCAGAATCTCCGGATCATCTATATCATATTTTTCCTGGGCGAGAATTGCACCTGCCTTGGCATGCAGGAGAGACGGATTATCATACTCAGCATCGCTGATGGCGACGCCTCGCTTCTTACAGATTCCGATCAGCTCCTTCTCATCCATGTATTTGGCACAGTCGTGCAGAATTCCTGCGATCTCGGCCTTCTCAACGTCTGCATCATACCGCATTGCCAGGGCGGCGGCAGTTTCCGCAACGCCCAGGCTGTGCAGAAACCGCTTATAGTTCAATTCTTTTTCAATGGCTTTGGCAAGCCTGATCCGAGTCGGCTGATCTTTTTTTATCTTGTCGCTCACGTGTGCTCTCCAGCTGCCGATATCGGCTGCTCAGTATACAGATGGTGTCTGAGGATATAATCCTCCACAGGTGCATTTACAAAATAGCTGATCGGCTTTCCTTCGCGAACCCGGGCACGGATCTCCGTCGATGAAAGATCGATGCGGCGGACGGGGAGCATTTCAATTCTTGCGCCGAAATCAGCCCGCAGAGCCTCCGCTTCCTGCTGGAGGGACTCATTGTCCGTCTGATCACTGCGAACGGCCGCAAGGACCGTACAGAGGTCAAAAATCGTCTGCGGCTGATACCAACTGCGCATCATGCAGAGCGTATCAGCTCCTACAATGTAGAAATACCGCTCATCCGGATTAGCGGCCTGCAGTTCGGTCAGCGTCTGGGCTGTATAGCTGTTGCCGGGACGCAGAACTTCCAGATCAGATACCTCAAAGCGCGTATCACCGGCCGCGGCAGCCAGTGTCATCTCAAGACGCACCTTGGGATCGGATACCTTCTCTTCCCGGTGATCCTTGAAATAGGAATGACCGGTGGGCATCAGCAGGACCTTGTCCAGGCCAAAGTGCTCATAAGCTTCCTGCGCAATGATCAGATGCCCCAGATGAATGGGATCGAAGGTGCCGCCGAGGATTCCGATCCTGCGGATCTGTTTTTCCGATTTGCTCTTAGTCTGGTTCATACGTGTTGGTACTCCTGATTACGGAAGGACGATCTCCGGCTTATCCTTGTCAGGACGGTAAAGAATGGCCTTTCTGCCGATCACCTTCACATTGACAGCATGTGTCCTTTCTGCGAGCATGCTGGCACTGTCAAAAGGTGTGTCGGGGGCAGTCTTAAGAATGCCGACTTTAATCAGTTCATGCGTTCGAAAGGCATCCTCCGCCGCCTCGACTGTATCCGGTGAGACGCCGTTCTTTCCGATCTGGACGATCGGATCCAGGTGGTTGGCCAGTCCAATCAGATAAGCTCTCTGCTTACTGGTCAGTTCTATTGTCATAAATCTTTCTCCTTAACATTTAAGATCAATTCGATCAATCATAGAATTCAAAGGTGTGTCCGTAGAGCCGGACTGTATCTCCGTCCTTGATTCCCATCTCCCGAAGCCGCGCGCTGATGCCGTTGTCCTCCAGGAATTTCTGGAAGAAGGCAAAGCCCTTCTCCGTCTCCAGATTGGTATAACCGAGCATCTTTTCGATCTTGGGGCCTTCCACGACGTACTCGCCTGCTTTGGCATCGTACTGAATCGTGAAGGGCTCATCGGATGCGGACAGCTCCGTCTCAGGATCGTACTCCTGCGCATAGACCATCGTTTCGCGGGGAAGCTCCTTCAGCATTCCGCTGACGTGATACAACAGCTCGCGGATGCCGCTGCCGGTCGCAGCACTGATCGGGAAAACCGCGATGCCGAGAGGCTCACAGTGCTCGCGGATGCGAGCTATCGGATCCATGCCGTCTTCATCCGGCGTAATCAGGTCGATCTTATTCGCCGCAATGACCTGGGGCTTCTGCGCCTCGCCCGCGCCATATTTTGCCAGCTCCTGATTGATGGCTTCCATATCGGCCAGCGGATCTCTTCCCTCAGAACCAGCCGCGTCCACAACGTGGATCAGAACCTTGGTCCGCTCGATGTGGGAAAGGAATTCGTGACCGAGGCCGGCGCCTTCCGCGGCGCCTTCAATCAGTCCGGGAATGTCGGCCATGACAAAGCCCGCGTCATCTGGAAGATCGACGACGCCCAGAACCGGTGAAAGGGTTGTGAAATGATAATTGGCAATTTTCGGCTTGGCGTTGCTGCACATGGAGAGCAGCGTGGACTTACCCACATTGGGAAAACCAACCAGACCGACATCTGCAATCATCTTCAGCTCCAGAAGCAGCTCCAGTGTTCTGGAGGGCTGTCCGGGCTGCGCGTATTTCGGCGCCTGCATGGTGCTGGTGGCATAGTGCTGGTTTCCATTGCCGCCGTGGCCGCCTTTTAACAGGACATAGCGCGTAAGGCCGCCGGAAAGATCCACGATGACCTTTCCGCTGGCTGCGTCGCGGATGACTGTGCCTTCCGGGACGCGGATCACAAGATCCTGACCTGATTTACCGGCCTGCCGTTTCTTCTTGCCATCCTCGCCGTGTTCGGCTGCATATTTGCGGATATGGCGGAAATCAGCCAGTGTATTCAGTCCCTTATCTACTTCAAAGATGACACTGCCGCCATTGCCGCCGTCTCCGCCGTCCGGCCCGCCTGCCGGCACATATTTCTCCCGCCGGAAGGAAACATGGCCGTCTCCGCCTTTTCCTGAGGAGACGATAATTTTAGCGCGATCTATAAACATATTTCTGTCTCTTCTGTCTTAAAAAATCATCCTGATTCTATAAAAGCCTCAGGCATAGGAATGCCCGAGGCTCTTCAGCTTGCTGCGTAATAATGCAATTCAATCCGGTGATCAGTTGGTCTCTACCGGATGAACCGAAGCTCTGGTCTTGTCTCTTCCGAGACGCTCAAAACGCAGAATGCCGTCCGCTGTTGCGAACAGGGTGTCATCACCGCCGATGCCTACATTGACGCCGGGATGAATGTGTGTCCCGCGCTGTCTGTAGATGATGTTGCCGGCCTTGACGAACTGTCCGTCCGCACGCTTGGCGCCCAGTCTCTTGGCATTGGAATCACGGCCGTTCTTGGTGGATCCCATTCCCTTTTTATGAGCAAAGAACTGAAGGCTTAAATTCAACATGGTTCTATACCTCCCTGATTTCGTAGTTCAGATATTGTTTCCCGTACTGCGACTGAATCCATTCCAGTCCATGAATCATACACTCCAGAAGAAAAGCGGCACGCTCGCCGGGAGTACCAGTGAAATTACAGATAATATCACCCTTCTCCTCGTCATAGCTCACATCGATTTCTTCCTGAAGCAGATCCTGCAGGCAGTTGATCGTGTTGATCACGATCGCCGATACACCGGCACAGACGATATCTTCGCCGGATTCGGCGTATCCCGTATGTCCGCAGCACCGGAAGGAACGATATTCTCCGCCGTGACGGAATATCTGAACGCTTGTCATCTCTTTCCCTGATTATGCGTTGATCTTATCGATTCTGACGCTGGTGAAGAGCTGTCTGTGTCCGTTCTTCTTGTGATAGCCGGACTTTCTCTTGTAGCGATAGACAACGACCTTGTCAGCCTTGCCCTGCTCAAGTACGGTTGCCTTGACGGTAGCACCCTTTACGTCGTCGCCGACCTTCAGTGCATCTCCGCCGACAGCAAGAACCTGGTCAAAGGTGATCTCAGCGTCCTTTTCAGCCTCGATCTTCTCCACGCGAATAACATCGCCTTCAGAAACCTTATACTGCTTTCCGCCGGTTGCAATAATTGCGTACATGCTCGGTACCTCCTTCTTTTCAGACTCGCTGATTACGGTACTGATCGCCCATTTCTGCATACACTCTTTTCCCGCAGGAAAAAGATGTGCCGGCAGTCTCCGGGATCAGTTTTCATCCCCCGCTGCAGTACCTGACAGCAGGCGGACCTGAAACCTCACCATGCGGCATACTCAAGTATTAAATCAGAAAAGGGAATCCTTGTCAAGATTTTTCAAAATCTTCCACGATCTGAATAATCAGATTCGCAGTTCCCTCGATGCCCAGCTTTGCGACATTCAGACAGAAATCATAGCTGTCTGCGCGGCCCCACTTCTTCGCCGAGTAGTAATTATAATAGCTCTGGCGCTGCTTATCTTTCTTATTGATCATATCCAGGGCCTTCTGCTCGGTGGTGATATCATCGAAGCGAGCCATGACATCCTTTACGCGGAAGTCTTCGTCAGCCATCAGGAACAGATGAATTGCGTTCGGGAAATCCTGAAGCGCACTGTCCGAGCACCGGCCGATAAAGACTGCGGGGCCTTCCTGTGCCAGTTTCTTGATCGTATCAAACTGCGCGAGGAAAACCTTCTGGCTGATGGGCATATCTACAAAGCTGGATGCATTATAGCCAAAGGAATAGGTATCCATCACAAGATTATAGAGGAAAGAACTGGTGGGCCGCTCATCGTGATGCTCGATCATTTCATGACAGAAATCACTGTTTCCGGCTACTTTGGCAATGAGATTCTTATCATAGCAGTTGATACCGAAATGCTTCGCTACCAGCTCGCCTACTTCTCTACCTCCAGATCCG
>JAFTFP010000127.1 GCA_017449485.1 Lachnospiraceae bacterium | reverse complement strand
GTCTTCAATACTCCGGGCAGTCCGGATCATGCGCTCCAGAAAGCGGATCCGGCTTTCGTTCTGATTCTTGGCCCGCTTGGCGGCGTGATATTCAAAATTCTCCGAGAGATCGCCGTGAGCCCGCGCTTCCTTGACGTCCTCGAGCAGCTGCGGACGCAGAACCAGCTTCCGGTGATCGATCTCCGCCTGCATATCTTCAATATCTTTTCTGGTAAGTTCGTTATTCATAAGCAGTATCTTAATAGAAAAAAGCCCGGAAAGTCAAATGAAAATAAGCTTTGAAGCCTCGGCCATCTTGAAAACTATATGCAGGAAAGATATAATTTTATAGTTAAGCAAACAGATGTACGATCTGCATCGAATGCTTTGATCTGGAATGACTCAATGCCTGTCAGGATGAAATCCGGGTGGAGTGAAAAGATGAATAATAGCGGTGGTCAGAATCACATAAACAGAAAAAAACGGATCATTGCGATCGTGATCGTCATTGCCATGCTCGCGGCAATGATTCTTCCGCTGGTGACTGCGGTTTCGGCCCAGGAGACGGCGACGATCCATAAGGGAATCCGGATCGGCGGCGTGGATGTTTCCGGAATGACGCAGGAACAGGCTGCGGCTGCGCTCTCTGATACGGTGGCGCAGGAGAAACAGACTGTGATCACGCTGGTAGGCGAGGGTGAAGGGCAGGAGGTGTCTGTCACAGCCGGTGAGCTGGGCATGCAGGTGGATCTGGCAGCTACGCTGGCTCAGGCCATGTCCTACAGCAATGCGCCGAACCTGATCGCGCGCTATAAGGCAGAAAAGGATCTGGAGCACAACGGCGCGGATCTGACGCCGGAGATTACGTTTGACCGCAATCAGATTGCAGTGGTCGTCGGACAGAAGTGCAGTGTCTTTAACAGAAAGGCTGTCAATGCTTCGCTGCGCAGAGAAGCGGGAAACTTTGTTGTGGAAGGCGGACAGACAGGCCTGGTGGTGAATGTCGATGCCTCGACAGACCGGATTCAGGATTATCTGAATAAAAACTGGGGCGGCCAGAATGCGCGGATCGACCTGGTCATGGAAGTAGAAGAACCGAAAGGCTCCGCTGAGGAGCTGATGCGGCTGACGGATGTGCTGGGAACCTTTACCACCAGCTATTCCTCTTCCGGATCTTCGCGATGTGCGAATATCGAGAATGCGTGCAAGCTGATCAATGGCTCTGTGGTTTATCCGGGCGAGGAGTTTTCTATCCTGGACACAATAACCCCTTTCACGGGTGAGAACGGTTATTTCCTGGCGGGCTCTTATCTGGGAGACCAGGTTGTGGAATCCTTCGGCGGCGGCATCTGTCAGGTGTCAACGACACTGTATAACGCCGTCATCCGGGCCGAGCTTTCCGTCACGGCACGTTCGAATCACTCCATGATCGTCGGATATGTCAAGCCTTCCATGGATGCGGCGATTGCGGAATCCTCGAACATGGACTTCCGGTTTGTGAATAATCTGAGAAACCCGGTTTACATCGAGGGCTACACCGGAGGCAAGAGTATTACATTCAATGTGTACGGTGTGGAGACCAGAGATCCCAGCCGTGTGGTTACCTTCGAGAGTGAGACACTGACAACGACGCCGCCGGAAGGGGAGAAGATCTACACAGATTCCTCCAGACCGGCCGGATATATCAGTGTGACGGCAGGCCATACCGGCTATACGGCGCGGCTGTGGAAAGTTGTCACACAGGGCGGGCAGGAAGTCAGCCGGGAGGTCTTCAATACCAGTAATTACAATATGACCCCGACCATTGCGACCGTCGGAACGGACGGGGCTTCGGATGCACTGCGCGCGGCGATCAGCACTGGCAGCATCGAAGTGGTCAAGGCTGTGATCAACGGCGCGCCGGCGCCCCTTAATCAGACGCCGGAGCAGCAGTCTGTTCAGGCAGCAGCGAACGCCGCAGCACAGCAGGCCTACGCGGCGGCACTGGCAGCAGGCGATGATGAAGCGACTGCCATGGCGAAGGCACAGCAGGCTGCGAATGCTGTGGTCAATGAGGCTGCGGCCGCCGGCCAGTAATCCGGCTTACAGCATGGAGAAACAGATTCTGATCGATTCCAGGCCAGACCTGGTTGTGACCAAGTGGTGCGGTCTTAAGCAGACAGCACTTCTTGCCCGGGATGAGCGGGCCGCACAGCGTTTTCCGGAGCATTTTCTGCGGACAGCGCGGTCTTTTGACACGATGCTTTCCACTGAAGAGGACAAGAAGACAGCGCTTACGGCAGGCATCTCGGAGGACGAATGGCTGGAGCTGGGAAGCGGCGGTATTCTGGCAGGGCTCTGGATCTTATGCGAGCGGCTTCACGCCGGAATGCGCGTGAATCTGAAGGACATTCCCCTGCGGCAGGAAACCATAGAACTGGCGAATTATTTTGACCGGAATCCCTATGAGATGAACGCACTTGGCTGCCTTCTGATCGCTGCGGCGGATGGCGGCAGGCTTGCCCGGGTCATGCAGCAGAATGGAATCGAAGCCCGCGTCATCGGCTGTCTGCAGAGCGGACGCCGCCGGGAACTTATAAATGGAGAAGAAATCCGATATCTGGATATGCCGCGGCAGACGCTGCGGGAGATGGGGCTGTGGAACGGAAAAGAACGAATGCCGCAGCAGAAGTGAATCAGTAGGAGGAAGAGATGACAGCGTTAGAAGAGAGAATTCTGAATGTGATTGAGAGAAACAGCCGGGTCAGCATCAATGAGCTGGCCATTCTGCTGGGCACCGAGGAAATTGAAGTTGCGAATGCGCTTAAGAAGATGGAAGACGACGGCGTGATCTGCGGCTATCACACGATGATCGACTGGGACAAGACCGGCATCGAGAAGGTGACCGCGATCATTGAGGTACGTGTGACCCCGCAGCGCGGCCAGGGCTTTGAGAGCGTGGCGGAGCGGATCTACCGCTATCCCGAAGTGGATACGGTTTACCTGGTTTCCGGCGGCTATGATCTGATGATCATTCTGGAAGGCAAAACCCTGAAGGAAGTGGCAGGTTTTGTCTCGAGCAAGCTCTCGACACTGGACACGGTCATCAGCACGGCGACGCACTTTATCCTGAAGAAATATAAGGATCACGGAACCATCATGGAGAAGAAGGTCGAGGACCGCAGAGAAAAGGTCACTGCTTGATAGAAGACGATTGCGGAAAGGATAAGACCTATGGATAAGAAAGCATTATCGGATAAGATCGTCGGAATAAAGCCGTCCGGAATCCGGAAGTTCTTTGATGTTGTCAGCGAAATGCCCGATGCGATTTCACTGGGCGTGGGCGAGCCGGATTTTGACACGCCCTGGCACATCCGGGATGAGGGCATCTGGTCGCTGGAGCAGGGGCGCACCTTCTACACGTCCAACTCCGGCCTGAAGGAGCTGCGGCAGGAAATTGCCAATTATCTGCACAGAACGCAGGGCATTGATTATGATCCGATCAAGGAGATTCTGATTACTGTCGGCGGTTCGGAAGCCATCGATCTGATGTTCCGCGCGATGGTCAATGAGGGCGACGAGGTTCTGATTCCCCAGCCGTCCTATGTTTCGTATGAGCCCTGCGCGATTCTGGCGGATGCGAAGCCGGTGATCATTGATCTGAAGGAGGAAAACGAGTTCCGCCTGACGGCGCAGGAGTTGGAAGATGCCATTACAGAGCGCTCGAAGATTCTGGTGCTGCCGTTCCCGAACAATCCGACCGGCTCGATCATGGACCGGAAGGATCTCGAGGCAGTGGCGGAAGTGATCCGCAAGCACGATCTTTATGTGCTCTCCGACGAAATCTACGGAGAACTGACCTACGCCGGCCAGCACGTTTCCATCGCATCACTGCCCGGCATGCAGGAGCGCACGGTGCTGGTCAACGGCTTCTCCAAGGCCTACGCCATGACCGGCTGGCGCCTTGGCTATGCCTGCGGTCCTGAGTGGATCATGGAGCAGATGACGAAGATTCATCAGTTCGCCATCATGTGCGCGCCCACCACGAGCCAGTACGCCGCCGTCGAGGCGCTGCGCAACGGAGATGAGGATGTGGCGATGATGCGGGAGTCCTACAATGAACGGCGCCGCTTTGTCGTGCATACCTTAAGAGATATGGGACTGCCCTGCTTTGAGCCGCTGGGCGCCTTCTATGTTTTCCCGTGCATCCGGGAATTCGGCATGACCAGCGACGAATTCGCAACGCGTCTTCTGCAGGAAGAGAAGGTCGCCATTGTCCCCGGCACTGCGTTCGGCGACAGCGGTGAGGGATTCCTTAGAATTTCCTATGCATATTCGCTGGATAATCTGAAAGAAGCGCTCGGCAGACTGCGCAGCTTCGTGGAGCGGCTGCGCGGCTAATCGTCGAGCTCGTCATTGAGATCGGAACGGCGGAGGGAGAAGATGAATTCACTTCCGACGCCTTCCGTGCTGATGACATTGATATTCTCATCATGTGCCCGGATGATTTCGCGGACGATGGACAGGCCCAGGCCTGTCCCTTTTTTGTCCTTGCCGCGGGAGAGATCCGTCTTATAGAAGCGGTCAAAGATCAGCTTCTGATCATTCTTCGGTATGCCGATGCCATTGTCCCGCACGGAGACAAAGATTTTGCTGTGGCGCTCCGTCGTCTCGACACGCACGGCGGCGCCGCGCGGACTGAACTTGATGGCGTTGTCAATCAGGTTGTAAAGAACCTGCTGGATCCGTTCTTCATCTGCATTGACATAAAGCTGTTCGCCCAGGAGCACCAGCTCAAGGGTGATGCCTTTGGCGCGGCAGGTATGCTCGAAGGAAGCGCAGACATTGCGGATGGTGGCATTGATGTCAAAATCTGTCCGGGCCAGGAGCATGCCGCGGGTATTCAGGTTGTTGAGGGTCAGCAGGCTGTTCGTGAGCTTGGTCAGACGCTCCGTTTCATTCAGGACGATCTGGAGGTATTTCTCATGCATTTCCACCGGGATGGTTCCGTCCAGCATGGCGGTCAGAAAGCCGCGGATAGAGGTCAGCGGCGAGCGGAAGTCGTGGGAGACATTGGCAATAAACTTCTTCTGGTCGTCCTCGGTGCCGGCGATTTCGTTGGCCATATAGCCCAGCGTGGCGGCGAGATAGCCCATTTCATCAGAGCTGTCCACGGAGAATTCGTAATGCATATTGCCGGAAGCATACTGCTCGGTCGCGCGGATGATTTTCTTCAGCGGGATATAAACCAGCTCCGTAAAGAAAATCAGGATGATCAGGGAGAGCAGCAGCAGGATCAGGAGCAGCAGCCAGGAAATGTTCATAAAATGGTCAGAGCGGCTCAGAATATGGCTCATAGGCTGGTGAATTGCCACATAGCCGCGGATCCGGAAATTGCTGCTGATGGGGGCCAGAACACTCAGGTGCGGCTCTTCGAAGGATCCGAAGAAATATCCTTCCTGATAAAGCGAGCTGCCCGAAGTGGTGGGCGAAAAACCTTCGACAAAGACTTCCTCGTCGGGACTGATGGTGCGCGCCGTGCTGACGACCAGTCGTCCGGAGGGGTTGAGAATCCAGATTTCCGTGTCTGTATAGGATGCAATAGCGCGAAGCTGGCGATTCACTGAATCCAGAGAGATCTCCGTGTTATACAGATCCGCGGCGTAGGTATTCGCGATCTGCGTCGCCTGCCGGTACAGATTCTCTCCCGTCTCCCGGCGCACCTGATCCGTTGTCATATTAGAGACAAAAGAAGCCACAATCAGGAATCCGAAGAGCCCGAACAGAAGATAACCAACTATAAATTTCAGATACAGCGTTCTGCGCATGTTTGTCAGGAATTCACTTCAAATTTGTAGCCGATGCCCCAGATCGTTGCGATCCGCCATTTTTCGTGATCACCGATCTTCTCCCGCAGCCGCTTGATATGGACATCAACAGTGCGCGTATCACCCACATAGTCATAATAGCCCCAGAGCTGATCCAGAAGCTGCTCTCTTGTAAAAACCCGGTTCGGCGAGGAAGCAAGAAAATACAGCAGTTCCAGTTCCTTCGGCGGCATATCCAGCGGCCGGCCCATGTAGGTTACGGAGTAGTTGGTGAGATTGATGGTCAGATCCGGCAGCTCTACGATCTTGTCTGCCGCCGCGGCAGGCGCGGGCGAAGCCGCAGGCCGATAGCGCCGCAGCACAGCCTTGACCCTTGCCACCAGCTCCTTGGAGTCAAAGGGCTTCTCGATATAGTCATCGGCGCCCAGCTCCAGGCCGAGCACCTTGTCAAAAATCTCGCCCTTGGCGGAGAGCATGATGATCGGAACCGAATCCTTAGCCCGCACCTCCCGGCAGACCTGGTAGCCGTCGATGCCGGGCAGCATCAGATCCAGGAGAATCAGATTCGGGCGATAGGAATCGACCATCTCGAGGGCGGTTTCGCCGTCCGGTGCAATCATGGTGTCAAAGCATTCCTTATTCAGATACAGACTGATCAGTTCAGCAATGTTGCTGTCGTCGTCAACAATGAGTATTTTCTGTTTTACAGCGGGCATTTCAGGCTCCTTCTATGCAAAATGTGTTAAAACGTCACAATCGTGACGCCGGCATCGCCTTCTCCGAAATCGCCGGAGCGGAAGGTCAGACCGTGCTGTTTCTTCAGATACTGGTGAACGGCGTTTCGAAGTGCGCCGGTTCCCTTGCCGTGCACCACCCGGACACTGTCCAGATGGGACATACGTGC
>JAFTFP010000126.1 GCA_017449485.1 Lachnospiraceae bacterium | reverse complement strand
CACCGACGGAAAGGCCCAGGAAACGATAAACCTGGCCCATCCACTCCGCGTCACGTTTGGCCAGATAATCGTTCACCGTAACCACATGGACGCCCTTTCCCTCCAGCGCATTCAGATAGGCGGGAAGGGTCGCCACCAGCGTCTTACCTTCACCAGTCCGCATCTCCGCGATGCGTCCCTGATGCAGGATAATACCGCCGATCAACTGAACCCGGAAAGGTTCCATATCCAGTGCCCGCTTCGCGCCTTCGCGAACAACCGCGAAAGCCTCCACCAGCAGGTCATCCAGCGTTTCACCCTCCGCCAGGCGTTTCCTGAACTCATCTGTCTTAGCCCGGAGTTCTTCATCCGTCAGCGCCTGCATGGCAGGGCGCAGTTCTTCAATGGCATCCACCGTTCTGCGGATTCTCTTCACCTCACGCTCACTGTGGGTTCCAAATAACTTGTCTGTAATACTGGACATAATCAATACTCCTTCGCTGCTTCCTCACCGTTCATGACACGCAGTGCACCCTGCGCCAGAGCAAGCAGTTCATCCTCTCCGCCGTAAATGGTGACCGGGGCAATAAAGCTGACACGCTTTTTAATCTCTTCACCGACGTACTTATCATAAGCAATACCGCCGGTCAGAATAATCTGGTCTACCTTGCCGCACAGCACTGCTGCTTCGGAGCCGATATTCTTGCAGATCTGGAAGATGAAAGCGTCCATGACTTCCTTCGCATAGTCATCTCCCTCCTGCATCTTCTGGTCTACAACCCGCGCATCAATGGTATTCAGATAAGCGTTGAAGCCGGCGTTTCCGACGATCATCTTCCGGATTTCCTTCTCTGTTTTCCCACTGGTGAAGCAGTAATGAATCAGCTGGCCTACCGGCAGCGCTCCGGAGCGCTCAGGGGAGAAAGCCCCGTCTCCATCCAGCGCATTGAACACGTCGATGACGCGTCCCTTCTCATGCGCGGCAACAGAGACACCGCCGCCCATATGGACAACGATCAGGTTCAGATCCTCATAGCGGCTTCCTGCTTCCTTCGCATATCTTCTGCCCATAGCCTTCTGGTTCAGTGCATGGAAGATCGATTTGCGCGGAAACTCCGGAAGTCCGGAATAGCGGGCAATCGGAATCATCTCATCCACAACAACCGGGTCGACAATGTAAGCCGGAACGCCGATCTGATCTGCGATTTCTCTCGCAAGAATGCCGCCGAGATTGGAGGCATGCACGCCGTATTCTCCGCTTCTGAGATCCTCCAGCAGAGCGCCCTTCACTTCATAGGTCCCGCCCGGAATCGGCTTCACAACGCCGCCGCGGCCCACAATAACCTGGAAGGAGGAAAGTTCAATCCCCTGCTCCTTCAGCGCATCCAGAATGATCTGCTTGCGGAACTCGATCTGATCAAACACACTGGCAAACTGTCCGATTTCTTCTGTCTCATGGCGCAGCGTCTTGTCCAGCACCTGTGTCTCATCCTCAAATACACCAATGTTGGTCGAGGTGGAGCCGGGATTGATGATTAAGCTTCTGATCATTTTTATTCTTCCTCCGATGTCTGATTATTCATATGCTCCGATACAACAGCGGCCAGTGCAATGGAATTGACCTTGGTCTCAAAGCTGTCTGATCTGGATGTAAGAATGACCGGTGCCTTCGTTCCAGTAAGCAGGCAGCCATTTCTGAAGTTTGCAAGTCTGACAATGGTCTTGTAGACCATGTTGCCGGAGTGAATATCCGGGAACAGCAGGATGTCCGCATCTCCGACGATCTTACGGCTCGAAGCGCCCGCCTTATGCTGCGCTGCGGTCGGGTCGATTGCCAGATCCATGGAAAGCGGTCCGTCTACGATACAATCCTTAATTCTGCCCTCTTCATTCCACTTGGTCAGCTGATCCGCTTCCACGCAGGCAGGCATCTTGGGATTCACCACTTCAACTGCAGCAAGCGGTGCCACCTTCGGCATATTCACGCCGCAGGCCCGGGCAACCTGGACAGTGTAATTAATGATGGTTTCCTTGTCCTCCAGTGTCGGATAAGGCATAAATGCTACATCTGTCAGGAACAGCAGGCGATTAATGCCTTCAATCTCAAATACTGCGACATGCGAAAGCGGCTTGCCGGTGCGCAGACCCACTTCCTTATTGAGAACGCTGCGCAGGAAAGTCTTGGTATCCAGAATTCCTTTCATATACATGTCAGCTTCTTTGTCGTGAACCAGCTTCACTGCCTTTAAGGAAGCCTGCTCGATATCCGGCTCATCGATGATCTGCACACCCTGCAGATCTATGCCAAGGCCCCGGGCGATCTCCCGGATCTTCTTCTCATCACCAACCAGGATCGGCTCGGCAATCCCCCGTTTTCTTGCTTCCGCAACTGCTTCCAGAACCGGTTCATCCTGCGCTGCGGCAACAGCAAGCTTCTTTTTAGAGCACTGTCCCACCAGCTTCAGAATATCGTCAAATGTAGCACTCATGAACTTCTCTTCCTCCTGAATTACTGTTTATCTTTTCTATCCGCTTGTTACAGCGTGGAATAGCCAAAACCGTTGCAGATCGCATCTACCTTTTTCTTCTCTCTGCAGAGCGGGCAGTGCTCAGCCGGATAGCTCATATAATCCGGAAGATCTGCTGTTGTATAAAGCGCATTAATGGGAAGGCCCATCACCTTGCTGGCTGCGGAGAAAATCGCGGAAATGCCGATCACTTCGCCGCCGTAGTAACGCACAGACTCAACCGCCTTCGCCAGCGTTCCGCCGGTCGTGGCAGATGCAATCAGCACCAGAACATTCTTGCCGCGAACCATGTGCAGATTGTTTTCGCGGAAAATAATCTGTCCGGCAGTATCATATTCAGGCGAAGCGATATACATGGTCTGGTGTGCATTCTTCGAAAGGACACCCGCCTTGGTCAGCTTATTAGCCAGATAAGCACCGATGACTTCCATGCCTTCAAGACACAGAACGGTATCGACGGTGGTGGAGGTATAGTACATCTCTGCCATTTCCTCTCCGGTCGCACGTGCTTCTCTCTGTCTGGCCTTCATGTTTGCAAGATCCATATAATAATTGACATGGGAGTGCGGTGTGACAAAGTGTCCCGGTATATAGCGGAGCACAACGTCCTTATTTCTCGCATAATCGATTTTCTTATAGTCCTGCATGTATACTCCTTTCTCACTGTGCAGAGCAGCTT
>JAFTFP010000009.1 GCA_017449485.1 Lachnospiraceae bacterium | reverse complement strand
CCAGTCATTGCATTAGCGGATGTACAGCAAAATACGACTCACGCGGCGGATGAAATCTTCCGGAAGGATCCGAGAATGCGGTTTGTACCGGTCCAGGACGAGCGGGTAAAATGGTTTAAGACGGCCGGCGCAGAAGAAGGCGGCCGGGCGCTGCTGAAGGAAGTGGGCATCGACGGAGATATTCTCTACACGCCTGGTCACAGCGATGACAGTATCTCTCTGTGCCTTGACGACGGGAGTCTGTTTGTCGGCGATCTGAATCCGCTCTATGAGCTGGAGATGCACCTGGGCACACAGATCGAGGAGAGCTGGAAGAAGCTGCTGGCACGCAGTCCCCGCACGATTTACTACGGACATGCCAGGACGTGGCATGCAGAGGAACAGGCTGGAAATGCTCAGCCAGCTCCCACGGAAGAAGTGGAAGACAGCGCCCAAGGGGAGCGCAGCAGAGTCGGCGGCAGGCTCTATGCCCTGACAGCACAGATCATGAAGATGATCGATAAGGGCCTTTCACTGGAGCGCATCCGGAAAAAGACCGGCGCGGATCCGGTCTTCATAGAGGATGTGGCCAGGATGTATCTGACACATCAGAATGTCGGCGTGCAGGGAATCCTGGACAGGATCGAAATCAAGGGAAAGTGAAAACAGTCCGGAAAGGATTGGGATCAAGGGCCGGCGGCAGGTGATGATATGACTATCTTAGAAGAGATCAGAAACACATTATTCAGTCTGCAGGATCTGAAATACCGGGAACTGCAGATCAGAACGATTCCATCGCGGGATCCGGAATCGATCATTGGTGTCCGGACTCCGGAACTGCGCAGGTATGCGAAGCAGCTTTCGAAGCGGGAAGAGGTGTCGGAGTTTCTGACAGATCTGCCGCATCCATATTTCGATGAGGATCAGGTGCATGCTTTTATCATTTCGGAGATGAAGGACTACGACAGCTGTATGGCCCGGCTGGAGATGTTCCTGCCTTATGTGGACAACTGGGCAACCTGTGACCAGATATCTCCGAAGGTATTCAGAAAGCATAGGAAAGAGCTGCTTACGAAGATCCGGGGGTGGATTTCATCAGACAGACCGTATACGATTCGATATGGGCTCGGCATGCTGATGCAGCATTTTCTGGATGAGGAATACGACCCTGCTTATCCTGAACTGGCTGCAGGAATCCGGTCCGACGAATACTATGTCAACATGATGATCGCATGGTATTTTGCGACCGCGCTGGCAAAGCAGTATGAGGAGGTTCTGCCTTATATCGAGAACCGGCGGCTGGATGTCTGGACGCATAACAAAACCATTCAGAAAGCCATCGAGAGCTACCGCATCACCCCGGAGCAGAAGGATTATTTAAGAAGTCTGAAAATACAGAAAGACGGCAGAAGATGAGATTTGATGAGAAAAGAGTCACATTGAAAGACGGAAGGACAGCAGTCTTAAGAACCGCGGAGCCGGAACCGGAAGTGGCGCAGACGCTGATCGATTACATGGTTCAGACTGCGGAAGAGACGCCCTTTCTTCTACGGTATCCGGACGAGATTCATTATACGATCGAGTCGGAGACTGCATTTCTGGAGAATGCCGTCGCGGATCCGAGAATCATCATGATGACAGTCATGGTGGACGGGGAGGCCGCGGGCTGTGCCAGTGTCAATCCCGTCGGAGGCGTCAGGAGAATCCGCCACAGAGGCTCACTTGCCATTGCACTGAAGAGAAAATACTGGGGACTGGGTATCGGCAGCAAAGTGATCGGATATCTTTCTGAGCTGGCACAGGCGGCAGGCTATGAGCAGCTGGAGCTGGGCGTGATTGAAGGAAACGACCGTGCGAAAAGTCTGTATGAAAAGTGCGGGTTTACAGAGACCGGAAAACAGGTCGATGCAATCAGATATGATGACGGCACATATGCGGATGAAATCCTCATGATCCGGAAGCTGACCGGGAAAGAATAAGAAAAAACTCCTGAATAATCACGACAAAGGCAATATTTCATAAAAATCCCCCTGCGTCAGGGGTTGCTTGTGACGCTGCGTCATAAGCTATTCTCGGCGTGAAGGAGGTGAAAAGCTGTGTCAAAATATACAACAGGAGAAATCGCTAAGCTCTGTGGTGTGACTGTCCGAACCGTTCAGTATTACGATACCCGGGGCATCCTGGTGCCGTCGGAATTGTCGGAGGGCGGCAGAAGGCTATACTCAGAAGAAGATTTAAAGCGGATGCGGATCATCTGCTTTCTGAGGGACCTCGGCTTACCGATCGACTCAATTGGTCAATTACTTTCCGAGCAGGATCCGGCCAGCGTTATCTCCCTGCTGCTGGATCAGCAGGAAGCGGTGTTGAAAGAGGAGATCGGCGACCGGGAAGAAAAACTGAAGAAGCTTTCTGAATTGAAGAGCGGACTTAGGAGCCTGAACGATTATTCTGTCGAATCCATCGGTGACATAGCGTATGTCATGTCGAACAAAGAAAAACTGAAGAAGCTGCACCTGGTGATGCTGGCGACCGGATTGCCGCTCACGATCCTGCAGCTGTCCGCGATCATTCTGTGGATCACGAAAGGAATCTGGTGGCTGTTTGCAGTATGGGCCATCATCGCAATCCCCTATGCCGTGATTCTTTCTCGCTGGTACTTCAGAAGTGTCGCTTATATCTGTCCGCAGTGTCACACTGTGTTCAAACCGACATTCAGGGAGGCTTTCTGGGCAAACCATACGCCCGCTGCGCGCAAGCTTACCTGCCCGTCCTGCGGGCATAAGGGATTCTGTGTAGAGGTGGCTGCACCGGAGACGAAAGAAAACGGAAAAGAAACCGAATCGGAGGTGAGGGATCATGCGTAATACTAAGTACAACCGGACACAGGTCATTAAATATCTGGCGATTACCTTTATCGCCTCCTATGCGGTCGAGTTCGGCGTAGGCGCATTGTACAACAGGGGGAACCCCGTTGCCGGACAGCTTGTGATGATCGGTCTGATGTTTATTCCGGCGATCGCAGTGCTTCTCTCGGCGGGGCCGTCGGCGCTGAAAGAAATGGGATGGAATCCCCGGGTTCGGAAGAATATCCGCCCCATTCTGATTGCCTGGCTTGTTCCCGCAGCGCTGACCGCCGCCGGTGCAGCATTGTATTTCCTGATTTTCCGGAGCCATTTTGATATCTCAGGTCAGCTCCTGGCAGAGACCGGAGGCACAGAGGCACTGCAGCAGCTGGAGACAGCGGGCATTTCATACCCCATGTACGTTGCGATTTCAGCAGCCCAGGCCCTGACCTACGCACCATTTGTCAATACGATCCCGGCGCAGGGCGAGGAGATCGGCTGGCGGGGCTTCCTGTATCCGCAGCTGCGGGCAAAATATGGCCGCACGAAAGGCCGGCTCCTGGGCGGCGTCATCTGGGGCGCGTTTCACTGGCCGCTGATCTGGCTGATCGGCTATGAATATGGAACGGGCTATATCGGTTTTCCTGTGTCCGGTATGCTGGTGTTCTGCGTCTGTACGATCGCGCTGGGAACCTTGTGTGACTGGCTGTGTGAGCGCAGCGGAAGTATCTGGCTGCCGTCTCTCATCCATGGCTCATTCAACGCGGCTGCCGGGGTACCGCTTCTGCTCTGCAGAACAAACACCGGCTCCGGGAGACTCCTGGGACCGGCTCCGAACGGGTTGATCGCGGGGCTTCCGCTCATGATATTTGCTGCTGTCTTGCTGCTTCGAAAAGAAGACGGGCATGAAAAATGATAATCCTGTAAGGAGGATGAATATGCTGACGACTGACCGCCTGATCCTGCGCCGCTGGGAAGAGAGCGATGCAGAAAGCTTATTTGAATATGCCAGGGACCCGGAGGTGGGGCCGATTGCCGGCTGGCCGCCTCATCAGAGCATCGATGAGAGCCGGGAGATCATCAGGACTGTACTAAATGGAGCAGAAGCCTATGCCATCTGCCTGAAAGAAGACAATAGAGCCATCGGAGCCATTGAACTGAAACTGAACGGGCACACGGATCTGACGGAGCGCGACGATGAGTGTGAGCTGGGATACTGGCTCGGGAAGCCCTTCTGGGGTCAGGGCATCATGCCGGAGGCTGTAGAGGAAATGCTCCGGCGCGCTTTTGAAGATCTGGGGATGCAGAAAGTCTGGATCGGCTATTATGAGGGCAATACTAAATCAAAACGCGTCCAGGAGAAGGCAGGCTTCCGCTATCAGTGGAAATCAGAAAATGTCGATGTTCCGCTGATGCATGAGACGCGCACCGGCCATGTGAGCAGTATGACTCTGGACCAGTGGCAGTGGGACAGGCTGTATGCTGCGGCCAAGGCAGTGCAGAATCCCAGAACGATCTCCGGCTATGTGACAGGCGGAGAGGTCGCAGCGGCCATTCTTTCCGGTTCGGGTAATATTTACACCGGCGTCTGCATTGATACCACTCGGCGAACTGACACCGGAGTGGTGGATTAAGTAATCAAAGCTGAAGCGGGCAGAGGATCTACTACGTATGACCGAAAAGAAAGTAGAATACATCGAACTGATTTATGATCTGATCTTCGTCTATATCATTGGTCGGAATAATTCCCTGATCGAGCACGTGTCGCCGGCCGGATTTGTCGAGATGGAGACTTACATCACATATATTCTGGCGACACTGGTCGTGCTGACGATCTGGTATCACTCGACGCTGCTGATCAACCGGTATGGGAAGAATGATGTCGGACAGCACATCTGTCTGTTCGTCAATATGTATCTTCTGTATTTTATGGCTGATTCCACCAGTGTGCACTGGCAGCATTTCTACGTGCGCTACAACCTGGCCTGGGCCTTGATTTTGCTGAATCTGTCTTTACATTATTTCCTGTGCCTGCATAAGATCACTCTGGAAAAGAGAAGTTCGAAGACGGAAAACCAGGAACTGCGGCTGGAACGGACGGCAGAAGAGGAACAGATCCGGCATTCGATCGTCTCCCTTCTCCTGCAGGCGCTGATCGCGGCAGCGGGCATTCCGGGGTATTTCTTAACCGGCCTGCCGCTGTCACTTCTGGCAATTCCGGCTGGGCTGATGCTCTCGCTCTCCGGCCGCGGACGCGGCCACAGCAGTAATGTTCCGGTGGACTTCATGCATCTGACGGAGCGGGTCATGCTGTACATTGTCTTCACCTTCGGCGAAATGGTGATTGCGATCAGCGGCTATTTTCAGAGCGACTTCCAGGAAGGCATCACGGTGAATACGATCTACTTCTCCCTGTGTGCATTTCTGATCGTTGCCGGCCTTTTCCTCAGCTACGGCTTTGTTTACAATCGGATTCTGGATCGGGAAAAGCGGGCAAATGAGACGGGCTATATGTTTCTGCATATTTTTATGATTATCGCACTGAACAATCTCTCGACAGCGCTGGAATTCATGCGGGAGGATGCAGTCGCAGCTGTACCGAAGAACGTTTTTCTTGTCGCATCCTTCCTGATGTATTACCTGGCCCTCTTCCTGATGTGGATCTACGCGAAGAGCCGCCAGAAAGCGGACGCGATCTTTCTGATCAGACTGATAATCGGGAGCACGGTCTTTACCGTCCTGATGGCGCATTTCTATACAAACGGAACCATCAGTGTCGCGATTTCTGTAATTTACATCTATGCGATGTTCGCATTGATTCACCTGTTCTGGCGCAGCCGGATCCGCGGCGGAAAGCAGGCTGGAGCAGCATCAGCAGGGAACGAATAAGTGCCGACACCATTAAGACAATGAGCACGCATTACAACTGGTTTACAAGAATCTTAAGGGAGGAGAACAGCAATGAAGAGATGGTACCTTGAAGGAGAGGACTTAATTTATCAGATGCAAAATACAGATCTGCCGGAGGATATGCTTGCGATCTGGTTTCTCGGGCAGGCCGGCATTGCTGTCAAGTGCGGCAAAACCCTGGCCGGGGTGGATCTGTATCTGGAGAATCGGGAAACCCGCGCCGTACTGCCGCCTTTTGCCCCGGCAGAGCTTGCAGGCGTGTTTGATGTGATTCTGTGCACCCATAATCACCTGGATCATCTGGATCCGGTGACGGTGAGCGGCATCGCTGCGGCGGAGAAGGAAAAGGGGTGCGTAAAAAAGACACAGTTTGTTGTCCCGGCGCCCTGGACGGGGGTCACGAAGGAGCTGGGCGCAGAGCCGGCGCAGATCATCGGCGCCCGGGCAGGCGAGGCGTTTAAGGTGCCGGGAACGAATATAAGTGTTATGCCTGTTCGAGCTGCCCATGAGGATTTCCAGCTGGATGAGAACGGGGACTATGAGTGCCTGGGCTAT
>JAFTFP010000125.1 GCA_017449485.1 Lachnospiraceae bacterium | reverse complement strand
TGAACGAAATCTCCGACCGTGAAAGGGAATAAAATCTCCTGAAAAGGCCGGAAACAGCCAGGCTGGCAGCAAAGCAGACTGCCGCTGTTCTACGTTTTTATGTACTTTATTGAATGTTATAAAAGGGAATAATATATCGGACAGAGCGTCCGATAAGGATTGTTTTAACTATACAGCGCCGTCTTTTGATTGTCAATATTTTGTTTGTTTTCAATTTAGAGGATGCTTTTTAGTGACTTTACAGACCTGTGTCTTTCCCGATATAATACCCATATCAGCAACCTGCTGATCGTAACAATACCGTCATGGACGGGAATCTGATTGACGAAAGGAGCACTTTTATGAAGAAGTATGTATGCAGTGTCTGCGGCTATGTGTATGATGAAGCTGCCGGCGATCCTGATAATGGCGTTGCTGCCGGCACGAAGTGGGAAGATGTTCCGGAAGATTGGGTCTGCCCGCTCTGCAGCGTAGGCAAGGATATGTTCAATCCCGAATAAAAAACCTGTAAGCCCCGGCAGGAGCAGCCGGGGCTTTTTAACTGTTATCTGAATGGAGTGTGTAAAGATGAAAACAATAATGGTAACGGGCTGCAACGGTCAGCTCGGAATCGCCGTCAACAAACTGTATGGAGCAAGAGATGATATCCGGCTCTTCAACACAGATGTCTCCGATCCCGGCTTTACGAAAGTGGATTCTTTCCTCGACATCACCAGTGTGGAAGAAGTCTCGAAGCTGGTCAGCACCCTTCGGCCGGATGCCATTATCAACTGTGCCGCCTATACCGCCGTTGACGCTGCGGAAGAACATCTGGATCTGAATTATAAGATCAACGCATTGGGCCCCCGCAACCTCGCTATTGCTGCGGAAAACGTCGGCGCTAAGCTGGTTCACATCTCCACCGATTACGTTTTCCCGGGTGAAAGCGAGCATCCTCTGACGGAGTTTGACCCGGTCGGGCCGCGAAGTGTCTATGGCCGGACCAAACTGGCCGGCGAAGAATTTGTCCGGCAGTTTGCTCACCGCTTCTTCATTCTCCGCACCGCCTGGCTCTATGGCGAAGGAAAGAATTTTGTCCGCACCATGCTGGGGCTTTCTGAGAAATATGAAGAAATCACCGTTGTCTGCGACCAGTTCGGTTCTCCGACCAGCACCACAGAGCTCGCCAAGGCGATCGCGGCACTGCTGCCGACCGAGAACTACGGCCTGTTCCATGCCACCTGCGAAGGCTCCACCAGCTGGGATGATTTTGCACGGGAAATTTTCCGCATCGCCGGCAAAAAGACCCGCGTGACTTCCGTCACGACCGAAGAATACAATGCCGCTCACCCTGCTGCGGCACCGCGCCCGCACTATTCCATTCTCGACAACTACATGCTCCGCCTGACCTCCGACTTCTGTTTTGCAGACTGGCATGATGCGCTGACAGATTATATGGACCAGATGGGATATTCCTGCAGCACGAAGGAGTAATAATGTTTCTGACCGATTTACTATACAACCCGCTCTTTCTGGCTCCTGCTTTCGGCTGGTGTGTCGCGCAGGTCACCAAGTTAATTCTGTATCTGATTATCAATCGCGAGTTCCGGCTGGAGCGCATGTTCGGGGACGGCGGCATGCCCAGCGCACACTCCGCAACCGTCAGCGCTCTGGTGGTTGCCGCAGCAATGCGCTACGGCGCAGGCGGCTTTGAGCTGCCGATGGCCGGCTTTTTTGCCTTTATCGTCATGCACGACGCCATGGGCGTCCGGCGGGAGACCGGCCGGCAGGCTGAAGTCATCAACGATATGGTTGAAGAATTCAAAAGAATGAATGCCAAGGGCTTTGCAACCACTGAGGACCTTAAGGAACTGGTCGGCCACACGCCGCTGCAGGTCCTGGTCGGATCCCTTCTCGGCATTGTCGTCGGATGGATCGTCTGCTCGATCATCCTGTAGTTTTTTATCAAGGCAGCAGAGCTGTCTGGTAAACGAAAGAAAAGGGATGTTTCCTGACTGGAAACATCCCCTTTTTATTCCTCATAAATATCCCGGCGGTTCTCAGGCCTCTTCGAGTTCCATCTCAACATTGAGATACTTAACAACTTCGTCCACATCAATTCCGTGTACAAAGCAAGCCTCGCTCAGCGATTCCATCTGAGAAGCAGGACACTGAATGCAGCCCATTCCGCACATCATCAGAAGGCGGGCTGAATCCGGATACTCAACCAGAATATCTCCCACCAGCATATCCGGAGAGACCGGTTTCTTCTTTGTTTCCTCTGCCATGGTGACAACTCCTTTCTATATTGAATGGTTCCTGTTCTTTTATACCTCCAATCGAAAGGAATTTCAACCGGCGAATCCAATCAAATGGGGCAAAATCCGGCCTTCCCGGCGAGTGCTTGACACCCGCTGACCTCTGCCCTATAATTTGAAAACGATTCTCATTTTTAAAAAGCAGGAAAACCATGAACCTACATCTGCCTGGAAAACTGAACAGAGCTCTGACGGCCTTGCTGTGTGCCCTTCTCCTGACGGGCTGCAGCCGGACAGACTCTGCCGCGCAGCCAGACTTAAGTACCACAACACAGACAGATTCTTCTCTTCAGATCGTCGCCACCATCTTCCCGCCCTATGACATGGCCCGCAGCATCTCCGGCGGCCGGGCACAGGTTCGTATGCTGCTGAAGCCCGGCGAGGAAACACATTCCTATGAGCCGACGCCTCAGGACATCCTGGCCATCCAACACGCGGATCTGTTTCTGTGCGTCGGCGGTGAAAATGACGTCTGGCTGGACAACATTCTCAAATCCATGGGAGAAGATGCACCGCCTGTCATGCGCCTCGTGGATCTGGTGGATCTCGTCGCAGAGGAAGAAAAGGAAGGCATGACCAGCCGCGGCTATCATGAGGAAGCACACGCGGAGCATGATCACGAAGATCATGGCAATGAGGAAGCGCAAGAAGAGCATGACCACGAAGCGGAAATCGACGAGCATGTCTGGACTTCCCCTTCCAACGCGATCGCCATCACGGAGGCCATCGCTGAAAAGATGGCAGAACTCGATCCGGCCGGCGCAGCGCTGTATCGCAGCAACGCTGCCGCTTACGTCGAGGAAATCTCCGGCCTTCGGGACGATTTTGCCAGACTGATTGAAAACGCGCCGCGAAAGACCCTGGTCTTCGGCGACCGCTTTCCGATCCGCTATTTTGTCGAGGAATTCGGCCTGGACTATTATGCCGCCTTTCCCGGCTGCGCCGAGGATACAGAACCCAGCGCCGCCACGATGATCTACCTGATTGAAACTGTGAAACGGGAGAAAATCCCGGTTGTCTTCTCCATAGAATTTTCCAATGGCGCCATCGCCGACGCCATCGCGGAGGCTTCCGGCGCCGGACGCATGACCTGGCAGACCTGTCATAATGTCACGCGCGCTCAGTTTGAAGCCGGCGAAACCTATATCACGCTGATGCGCAGCAATCTGGACGCTTTGAAGGCAGCGCTTTACGGGGAAGAATGAATCCGCTGCACCGTTTTTTGACTGAGAGGATGTGAAAATATGAGTCTGATTACCTGTGAAAATCTGTCGTATGCCTATGACAATGTCGTCATCTGCGATCAGCTGAATTTTCAGGTGGAAGACGGCGATTATCTATGCATTGTGGGCGAGAATGGTGCAGGAAAGAGTACGCTTGTGAAGGGCCTTCTGCATCTGAAGAAGCCGGCGGGCGGCCAGCTGCTCTACGGCGACGGACTGCGCGCAGACGAGATCGGCTATCTGCCGCAGCAGACACAGATTCAGAAGGATTTCCCAGCCAGTGTTCAGGAGGTCGTACTTTCGGGCTGCCTCAACCGCCTCGGCCTGCGTCCCTTTTTCACCGCTGCTGAAAAGGAAATTGCCAGGCAAAATATGGAAGCCCTGGAAATACTGGATCTGAAGGATGCCTGCTACCGGCAGCTCTCCGGCGGTCAGCAGCAGCGCGTTCTGCTGGCCAGAGCCCTGTGCGCCACGAAAAAGCTGGTCCTTCTCGATGAGCCGGTGGCTGGCCTGGATCCGGCCCTCACACAGACCATGTACGACTACATCTACAAGGTCAACCGGAAAATGGGCATCACCGTTATCATGGTTTCTCACGATCTGGAAGCTGCGCTGCGTTTTTCAACCCGCATTCTGCAGATCGGACACCGCCAGCTCTTCTTCGGCACACCGGAGGAATATCGAAAAAGTCCTCAATACCGCATGCTTGTACAATCCAGAAATGCACGGCATGTCCGCCTCCCCGGCACAGAAAAAGGAGATTCCGATGAATGATGTCATAACCAGTATTCTGTCCTATCCCTTTATGGCGCGCGCCCTTGTCGTGGGCACGCTGGTCGCACTGTGCGCCGCGCTTCTGGGTGTCAGCCTGGTATTAAAACGATTTTCCATGATCGGAGATGGCCTCTCCCACGTTGGTTTCGGAGCACTGGCCATCGCCTCCGCGTTGAACACGCAGCCGCTTCTGATCGCCGTGCCGGTTGTGATTGCCGGTGCTTTTCTGCTGCTTCGAATGAACCGCGCAGACAAAATGAGCGGTGACTCCGCCACCGCTCTGCTCTCCACCGGCGCATTGGCCATCGGCGTCATGGTTATCTCCATGAGCTCCGGCATGAACACCAATGTCTACAATTATCTGTTTGGAAGTATCCTGGGCATGTCCTCGCAGGACGTTGTTCTTTCCGTCGTCATCTCCGTGGTCGTGCTGATTGTCTTCGTCTTATTTTATAACCGTATTTTTGCGGTGACTTTTGACGAAAGCTTCGCAGCGGCAACCGGAACCCGCATCCAGCTCTACAATTCCGTCCTCGCCATTCTCACAGCACTGGTGATCGTCGTCGGTATGCGGATCATGGGCTCTCTTCTGATCTCAAGCCTGATCGTATTTCCCGCCCTGACCTCCATGCTGCTGTGCAGACGCTTTTTCAGCGTGATTATCTGCTCATCCGTGATTTCCGTCGTCTGCCTGCTGGCAGGACTGATCCTTTCTTACGTGCTGGCGGCGCCGGCCGGTGCCAGTATTGTAATATGCAATCTGGTTGTCTACGGCGTATTCCGGCTTCTTTCGCTGTTTCACTCAATTCCGAGAACTTTGTAATCCTTCGCCTCAACAGCCGCCTTCATTGCTGCCTCGTCAGCTTCTCCGCATAAATTAACCACCGCATTTCCCTCGGTGTGGCTCACAGCTGCGCTCGCCACAAAAGGCAGCGCTTCCAGTGCCTTTTTCACTGTCGCCTCACAGTGCTCGCACATCATTCCCTCAATCTTCATTGTCTTTGTCATTGTTTTATCTCCTTCCTTCTGCGTTGCGGCAGCATTCTTATCACTGTTCTCTTTCTGCATCTTCTCCGGGCTGCTCTGCTTTTCATCCTGCACCACTGCATGATCTTCTTTTGTGTGTTCCGGCGTTTCTTCCGCCGCCTTCACCACCGGCGCAGAAATGGCGTTCTTTTTCGGCTTATCCCTGGTGCTGTCGTAAAGCTTGAACAGGTTCAGCCGCAGCGCATTGGACACAACGCAGAAGCTGGACAGGCTCATTGCCGCCGCGCCCAGCATCGGATTCATGACCAGGCCAAAATGTGACAAGGCGCCTGCTGCCAGCGGAATCAGCAAGGTGTTATAGAATAAAGCCCAGAACAGGTTTTCCAGAATGTTCTTATAGGTGGCGCGGGAGAGGCGGACGGCCGCCGCCGCATCCAGCAGCCTGGACTTCATCAGCACGATATCTGCGGCGTCAATCGCCACATCCGTGCCGGCACCGATGGCAACGCCTGTATCTGCGCGGGAGAGCGCCGGCGCGTCATTGATCCCGTCGCCGATCATCGCCGTGCGTCCTGCCTCCTTCAGCTGTCTCACAGCCTCCTCTTTTCCTTCCGGCAGCACCCCTGCAATGACTTCGTCCACACCTGCCTGCCGTCCGATAGCCTGCGCAGTCTTCTGGTTATCTCCGGTCAGCATGACAACACGGATGCCTTGCGCTCTGAGCTCCCGGATCGCCTGCGCGCTGTCCTCACGGATTGTGTCGGCGACAGCAATGATGCCCAGCAGCTCCGTCCTGCCGGTATTTTCTTCTTTCTCTGTTTCCTGCGCCTTGACAACACTCTCCTCGCCCAGCGTCACAGCTCCTGTCATCCGCATCTGCGGAAAACTCGGCCGCGCATAGCGCTGTATGGCAAACAGCAGCGGTGTCTTGCCCTCCTCTGCCAGCTTCTCACAATGTGCTGCCGCCTCCGCTGAAAGTGGGGCGAGGGTTTCAATAAACGTCCGGCTGCCGGCATAATAAACGTCCAGCCCCATTTTGGCTGTCAGCCCGGTGCCGGGCAGTGCGGTAAACTCCTTCACCTCCTGCACTACAGCGCCCTTTTCTCCGGCATAGTCCATAATCGCCCGGGCCAGGGGATGCTCGCTGCGGCTTTCCAGTGATGCCGCAATCTGCAGCAGACTGCTCTCCGATGTGCCGTTTTCAGGAATGATATCCGTCACCTTCGGGGCACCGCTGGTGATGGTACCTGTCTTATCCAGACAGACAATCTGCGTATTTCCAGCTTCCTGCAGGGCCTGCGCCGTCTTGAAGAGAATGCCGTTTCTTGCGCCGACGCCGTTTCCCACCATGATGGCCACCGGCGTTGCCAGACCCAATGCACACGGGCAGGAGACCACCAGCACACAGATAGCGCGGGCCAGCGCGAATCCGGCGGACTGACCCAGCAGCAGCCAGATCACCAGTGTCAGTGCTGCGATTCCGATCACCGCAGGGACAAAATAGCCCGAAATCGTGTCCGCCAGACGGGCGACCGGCGCCTTGGTCGCAGCCGCATCACTCACCATCTGGATGATCTGAGCCAGCGTCGTATCCTCTCCGACACGGGTTGCTTCACACTTCAGGAAACCGGACTGATTGGTCGTCGCAGAGCTCACCGGATCTCCCGGCTGCTTATCCACCGGAATGCTTTCTCCTGTCAGCGCCGCCTCGTTGACCGCACTCATTCCCTCCAGAATCACGCCGTCCACCGGAATACTTTCACCGGGGCGCACCACAAAAATATCGCCCTTCCTCACTTCGTCAACCGGAAGCGTGACCTCCTGTCCGTCTCTTATGAGCACAGCCGTCTTCGGCGCCAGCTTCATCAGACTCTTCAGCGCATCTGTGGTCTTTCCCTTCGAATAGGCCTCCAGCATTTTGCCGACCGTGATCAGTGTCAGAATCATGGCTGCGGATTCATAATAGAACTCATGCAGATATGCCATCGCTGCCTCACTGCCGCTTTTCATCTGCACATCTGACATGACAAACAGCATGACCGTCGAATAGGCAAAAGCTGACATGGAGCCGATTGCGATCAGCGCGTCCATGTTCGGCGCACCGTGGAACAGACTCTTAAAACCACTGATGAAGAATTTCTGGTTGATCACCATGACAATGCCGGCCAGCAGCATTTCCAGAATTCCGATGGCCACCGGATTGTGCCCCAGGAAATGGGGCAGCGGCCATCCAAACATGCCATGGCCCATGGAGACATACATCAGAACAAGCAGAAAGCCGATCGAGCACAGAAGACGGCGGCGCAGAACCGGCGTCTCGTGGTCCTTCAGCGCTTCTTCTTCCGCGGCGATCTTAGCCGACAGGCTTTTTTGCGGCTTATCGTTTCCGCTCTCCTTCGGCGCCGCACCATATCCGGCATTTTCAACGGCAGCGATGATCTGTGCCGGGTCCGCGCTTCCTTCAACGCCCATCGAGTTGGTCAGCAGACTGACCGAGCACGATGTGACGCCCGGGACAGCGTTCACGGCTTTTTCAACTCTTGCCTGGCAGGCCGCACAGCTCATGCCGGTTACTGTATATTGATCCATTTTGAAAAATACCTTCCTTTTCGTGTATCATAAAGCTATGAGATATTATATTGCCGACTGTCACTTCTATCATGACAACTTAAACACAGAGATGGACTTCCGCGGCTTTGCGGACGGCCATGCCATGAATGCCCATATGCTGGCGCAGTGGAATGCCAGGGTCAGAAAACGCGACGAGGTGATTATCCTCGGAGATCTCTGCCTCGGCACGCCGGAAGAGACAAAAGAGCTGCTCTCTTCCTTAAACGGCCGGCTGTTCCTGATTGAAGGCAATCATGATCCGTTTACACGCGACCGGAATTATGCGCCGCTTGCTGACCGCTTCGAGTGGATTGCCCCTTATAAGGAGATCCATGATCATCAGCGGAAGGTTGTATTATGCCATTATCCGATTCACTTTTATAACGGCCAGTATTACAAGGATCATGAAGGAAATGACAAAACCTTCATGCTGCACGGCCATGTCCATGATACGCTGGACCAGCGGCTTTCGGAGCGTTTTGAAGCGCAGATCCGGGAAACGTTAAAAGAGG
>JAFTFP010000124.1 GCA_017449485.1 Lachnospiraceae bacterium | reverse complement strand
GTTGTCAGCGTTCCGAAGGCACCTCGCAGAAGTCCCTGTGCCTCCTTGCGGTCCTTGCGGTGCATGATTCTGGAGACGCCGCTGTCATCCAGATGAGCCTTGCCGTAGAAATCCTCGGCCCGCTCGATGACGCCGTCCGTCGTCTTATCATCGAAGGTCTCCTCTTCGAAAGTGCTCCAGTAATCATCTGTATCTGACACCTGAGTGCGCATCTGTTTGGAAAGCTTGGTCAGATCCGCGATGGTGTAGTACAGGAACAGCCGCACGCCGTTCGGGTGAATGAATGCATTCTTGTTGCCGTCTGTACGAAGCCAGTACTCAATGCGGTACTTGACATCGGTCTTGGTGAAATCCTTGTTGTCGCGGAACAGGTTGTAAGCGATGTTGCGGCCCAGGCCTTCTGTGCACATGATGGTCGCACTCTTATAGCCCAGAAGCTGTGTGTACCAGTCTTCAAAATCTGACTGCTTCGCATCGTCGCCGTCGCAGACGCCGGCCTGTGTGGACAGGCCCTCCAGCATGCCGTCGATCTTGGATTTTTCTGCCTGAATCTGAGATAGGATGTGCTTTCTCAGCTCCTGCTGGAAGTTCTTCCAGTTCTTGAATTTCTCCACGTAGCCATTGCTCTCGTAGGTGTAGCAGAGCCGGCGCACGTTCATCTCGAAAGGATTTTTCTCAGCGGTTCCCTGATCGATCTGCGCGATGTAATGCTCGCCGCGCTCGATGTCACCGGCCTGATAGCCCTGGGAGCGCATCTGCTTGTTGGTGCGCTGCTGATCCTTATACTTCCGGTCGATCTCCAGCCACTCACTGGAAATGGTCTCTCTCGTCCAGCGTAGTGCCAGATACTTGCGTACATCTTCGGTGGGATAGATCAGCATGGAGGTGCCGGCACCGGCATAGCGGTTGCGGCCTTCCTTGCCGACGATCTCACGGATGACATTGTCCTCAGAGGAGTTGCTGCGCTTGCTGGTCGGCGCGATGGCCATGCCGTAGATGCAGTTGGCGGCGTGATCCTTGTACTGCTCGAAGCTCTTGAGGGTCATGCCCTTGAGGTTCTGTGCATCAAACAGGAAGCAGAAGTCCATGGGGCGTCCGCTGATATCGTCCAGCTCGTCAGAACCCACGCGCGGAATGTACATAGCCAGATCCTTGTACTCCTCCGGCAGTGTGCCGTCCGCCTTCATCATGAACGCGTCGATCTCGCGAATAGCTGCATACGCGTTGCTGTAGAGGTTATTGCGCTCAGACGGTGCCTTGATGACTTCCTCGAAGACTTCCGGCAGCAGGAAGAAGCCGCGGATAATCGCACTGCCCTGCTGCAGCTTGGCGGTCATGTAATTGCGGATATAGAGCGAGACAGGCAGCACCAGACCCGAGCCCGTGCCGCCGGCAAGAGAGCCCGTAATGATGACACGCGGCACCTGCTCCGTCTTCTGACCCTTCAGTCGATAGAGTTCACGGATCGCTGTCTCCAGCGGTTCCATCTTGCCCTGCTGGACCGATGTGTTCAGCGCCAGTCTGGAGATGGCGCGCACCTGTCCGGCGCCCTCCGTCAGTGCCTTGCCGTTCAGAACACGGCTGACCGGGAACCACGCCTCCTTGGCGTAGGTATCGTGATTCAGGTACTCGCCGACTGTCGTCTTGGCCGAGGTCTGAATCGTGTGGATTGCAGGCGTCGCATCGGAAATCGCCTTCAGCTCATTGACATCCGTATCAAAGATGACAAAGCTGATGTTGGCCCGCTGTGCCTCTGTGGCATGTTCATAGACCTTCTGGACGATGTCCGATCCGGTTCCGCCAAGTCCGACTAACAATGTAGGTG
>JAFTFP010000123.1 GCA_017449485.1 Lachnospiraceae bacterium | reverse complement strand
GAGCACCTGTGAGAGGAGCTTTCCTGAGGCCAGATTGGACAGATGGCCCCGGTCGCCGAGAATGCGCTGCTTTAAGGGATAGGGATAGGGCCCCACCTGCAGCATATTGATATCGTGATTGGCTTCCAGCAGCAGAACATCCGTGTTCTTCAGACACTCCACCGTGTAATCCGTAAAGCAGCCCAGATCCGTGCACACACACGCCTTCCTGCTGCCGTATTGTATGCGGTACCCCACGGGCTCCGCCGCATCGTGGGAAATCGACATCGGGTTGATGGTCAGATCCTTGATGGTCTGCTTCTCATCCGCCTTGACGGGAACAAAGCGGTCCGGATCGATGTTCTCGCAGGCAGGATTTCTTTTAAGCGCAGCGATGGTTCCCTTCGTGGCGTAAATCGGCATCTGCGTCTGCCTGGCGATCATCGCAAGACCGCCGATATGATCCGAATGCTCGTGCGTGATCAGAATCCCGTCGATGTCCTGCAGCGACAGATCCAGGCCTTTTAAGGCCTCCGCTGTCCGCTTGCGGCTGATCCCCACATCCACCAGCAGATGCGTCGTGTCGGAGCCGATGTAAACACAGTTCCCACTGCTCCCGCTGGCTATTGTTTCAAATCGCATGTATTGTAGCTCCTGTTTCCTTCTTTTTAAGCCGCTCCATTTCCCGGTCGATCTGCGCATAGCTTTCCTGCGGCGTACCGGAGTTGTCAATCATCACATCCGTCCCCGCAAGAAACGCCTCATGGCTGAGCTGGCTCTTCATGATCGAATCGATCTTTTCGTCCGAATAACCGCGCTGTGCTTTCAGACGCCGTCTTCTCTCGTCCGGATCGCAGTAAATATACCACATTTCGTCGACGACTTCATCATAGCCGCACTCGATCAGCAGCGCCGCTTCGACAAAGAAGAATTCCCGTACGCCGCTCGCCCGCTCCTTCTGGATCTCCGACTCGATCTGCCTGCGCACCGCCGGATGAATGATGCCGTTCACCTGCTCCAGCAGCGCCGGATCGGAGAAGATTGCCGCCGCCATCTTCTTCCGGTCGATCGGGCGAGGCGCCTGTGTCTCCGCTTCAGATTCAGCCGTTTCCGGCATCTCCTCCAGCACTTCGCTGCCCAGCAGCTCTACCAGCTGGTAGTAACCCTCCGTCCCTGGCTCCTGCACCTCGTGCGCGGCCTCGTCCGCCAGCAGAATCCGTGCCTGATACTCCTTTTCCAGATAGCTGAGCAGGCTGGATTTTCCGCAGCCCACTCCGCCGGTAATTCCAATAACAATCATTGCTTTCTCCTGATCCCCCGGTGCCCCGCTCACTTTGACCCGAACCAGTCGCGGCCTTCGTTGCAGTCGACTTCCAGGTCAACCTTGAGCTGAGCGGCGCCCTTCATGCCTTCCACCAGCAGCTCACGGACCGTTTCCTCCTCGCCGGGCGCCGTCTCGATCAGCAGTTCGTCGTGAATCTGCAGGATCAGCCTGGATCTTAACTGCTGCTTCTCCAGCGCCTCCCAGACGCGGATCATCGCGATCTTCATGATGTCTGCAGCGCTGCCCTGGATCGGCGAATTCATCGCGACGCGCTCGCCGAACTGCCGCTGCATGAAGTTGCTGTTCTTCAGCTCCGGAACCGGGCGGCGCCGTCCGTACATCGTCACCGCATAGCCCTTTTCCTTCGCCGATGCCACCAGGCCGTCCAGGAACGCCTTGACGCCCGGATAGGTGGCAAAATACTGCTCAATATATTCCGCAGCTTCCTTCCGGGAGATCGACAGGCCCTGCGACAGGCCAAAAGACGTCTGCCCGTAGATGATGCCGAAATTGACGGCTTTCGCGTTGCGCCGCTGCAGCGGCGTCACCTCCTCGAAGGGCGTGTGGAAGACCTTGGACGCCGTGATCCGGTGGATGTCCTCCTCCTGCCGGTACGCGTCAATGAGCTCTTCGTCGCCGGACATGTGCGCGAGAATCCGCAGCTCGATCTGGGAATAGTCCGCATCGGTGAACAGATAACCATCCTTCGGAATGAAAACCTTGCGGATTGCCTTGCCCAGCTCCGTCTTCATCGGAATGTTCTGCAGGTTCGGATCCGTCGAGCTGATCCGCCCTGTCGCCGTAATCGTCTGATGGAAGGTGGTGTGAATCCGGGAGTCCGGCGCAATGAATGCCGCCAGACCGTCCGCATAGGTCGACTTCAGCTTCGTGAGTGCGCGGTACTCCAGAACCTCTGCGACAAAGGGATAATCCGGCTCCAGCTTCTGCAGCACATCCGCCGAGGTGGAATAACCCGTCTTGGTCTTCTTCCCGCCGGGCAGCTTCATCTCCTCGAAAAGCACCTCGCCCAGCTGCTTCGGCGACGCGATGTTGAACGGATGCCCCGCCGCGCGGTGAATCGACTCCGTCAGCTCCTCGATCCGCCCCGTGAGCCGGTCGCCGTAGGCCTTCAGCTCCTCCGGAACAATCCGGATGCCGATCCGCTGCATGTCATAGAGTACCAGAGACAGCGGCCGCTCCATGCCCGTGTACAGCTCCCACATCTCCTGCTCCGCCAGGGCCGCCGCTGCCTTCGGGGCTGCCCGCCGCAGACCGTCTGCCGTTCTGCAGGCAAAATCTGCCACGCGCTCCAGGTTCTCCTCAAGCGGAAGCTGTAAAAGCATCTCGCCAAAAGTCTGCTTGCCGCGGAAAGCCTTCTCACCCTGAATGCTCTCTCCCAGATATTCCGAGATCACATCCTCCGGCTCGTAGTCATTCTTTAAGGGATTTACCAGATAGGCCATCAGCAGCAGATCCTGCAGACCGGACAGATTGATGCCGTCCCGGAATTCGCCGTCCTCCAGCCCCCAGAATCCGAACTGGTGCTGCAGGTACGCCGTGGCTGCGTAGTATTTTTCTTCCTCGCTGTTCTTCTTGCGCAGCTGTCTTCTCAGCTCTGCCAGCAGCGCGCTCAGCTGTGCGCTCTCTTCCGCATCGTCCACCGGGAAATAGACACACTCCTGCTTCGTGGAAACCGCCAGTCCCAGCAGCTGTGCCGGCAGACTCAGCGGCACTTCGTCATAAACCGGAAACAGGCCGATTCCGCCCTCGTCCGGCACCAGCAGCTGTGCTGCCTCCGAAAGCTCGCGGCTGATCCGGTAAGAATAAGCCCTGGCACCTTCGCCGTTTTCATCTGCGCCGGATCCCGCAGCATCGCCTGCTGCGCCAGTGCCGGTCGTTCCCGCAATGGCAGCCGCCGAGAAACGCGGCAGGAAGTTCTTGAAATTCAGCTCTGTAAAGAGCACAAAAGCATCATGTGTATAGAAATCATGAATCCGGGCTTCTTTCCGATCCAGCTCAATATCGCAGTCGGTCTTGATGGTCGCGAGGTACAGCGACATTCTCGCCTTGTCCTCGTTCTCCGCCAGATTCTGATGCAGCGCCTTCTTCGTGATCTCATCCAGATGCGCGTAGACACCGTCCACAGACTCATACTGCTGAATCAGCGCCGTGGCCGTCTTCTCACCAACCTTTGGAACACCCGGAATATTGTCGGAGGTGTCGCCCATCAGCGCCTTGACGTCAATAAACTGCCGCGGCGTCACCCCGTAGGCTGCTTCGACGTCCGCCGCATAATAATTCTCGACTGTGGTCTGACCCATGCGGGTCTTGGGAATCCGGATGCGGGTCCGCTCGGTCGCAATCTGCAATAGATCCCGGTCGCCCGAGACCAGACTGACCTGCATGCCGTCGCGCTCCGCCTTCCTGGCCAGCGTGCCCAGAATGTCGTCCGCCTCCAGGCCCGCCTGCTCCCGCATGGCAACGCCCATGGCCGCCAGCACCTGCTTCATCAGCGGCACCTGCTCCCGCAGTTCATCCGGCATCGCGTGGCGCGTGCCCTTGTATTCGGGATAATATTCATGACGGAAGGTCGGCGCATGCACGTCAAAAGCCACCGTCAGATAATCCGCCTGCTCCTCCTCCAGAATCTTAAACAGAATATTGAGAAAGCCGTAGACCGCGCCCGTGTGCACGCCCTTACTGTTCGTCAGGTCCGGCATGCCATAGAAGGCACGATTCAGAATACTATGTCCATCAATCAGAACCAGTTTTTCCGATTTTGTGTCTGCCATTTTTCCTCCTTCACATGCGTCCCCACAGAATCAGCAGCGCCGCGCCGGCCACCAGCGCAATGCCCACTGTAATCATCTCCAGCGTGTACGCAGTCCGCTCCAGCTTCCTGCGGGACTTCAGCCGCTTCGTGGACTCTGTCACCGTCTGCTCAACTTCCTTCTTCAGATTGAAGCTCTGACCGGTTGCGAGGTGATCCAGACCGCGGTCCACCAGCAGCTGGATCGAGAGATCCTCCCTGCACGTGGCGCATTCCTTATAATGTGAAAGAAATGCTGAGAGCTGCTCGTCATTTAGTTCGTCTGCCTCGAAGGCCGGAATCATATCTCTGAAATTTCTGCAATTCATGGTCATCTGCTCTTTCTGCCCGGCTGCCATCTTCTGCCATGCCGCGGCATATTCAGATTTACATACTTTCGATCTGCGCGGTGATCAGGGCGCTGACCGCCGTCGCGAACTGACTCATATCACGGATGCGCACAAAGCTCCTGCCATAGATCCGCCGCGCCGCGGGCAGGTCGCTGTCGTCTCCCGTAAAGACGCACATCACAGCGATGTTTTCCATCCTGCAGGCGTGCACCTGCGCGGCCACATCGCTGACCGCAGCCTCCTCATCGTAATCGATCAGGTGCGTGCTGCGCCCCGCCTGAATTTTGATCATATCATAGGGCTTGCAATCGGATACGGCAATCAGAAGCCGGTGCTGCGCCGGATTCTTCTCCAGCATTCCCCGGCACAGCCGGATGGCCAGCCCGTCCCGGTTTGCCCCCGCCGTCGAATAGCGGAAGATCCGGTCATTGTCGTGAATCTCTCCGTAATCCCGGTAGCGCGTCAGAATCGTATAGCCGCTCATGGAACAGAAGGAAACCACCCGCACCGGAATCCCGCATCTTGTCAGACTCTCCGCGATCATATAGCCCTGCGCCGCCACCGTCTTCCGGCGCGACTCCTGGGAGGTCGACGCGTCCAGCAAAAGATCCACGGTCAGATTGCCCGTATCTCCCGGCACCGTCTTTAAGAACAGCCGGTCATCCGAAAGCAGCAGCCCGCGCCAGAGCCTGCGTCCCATCAGCTCGCCGCTCCTGGAGACAAAGCGTTCCTCCTCCAGGTGCATCAGAATGGAATTCTTCAGGCGGTCCGTGAGCTGTGCGATCTGAACCTGATAGCGGTCCGCGTTCTTCTCATAATCCTGCGCATTCTGCTTGCGCTGCCGCAGCGCCTCGTTCCTTGATGCGCCGGCGAAGGTGTCCCGGAGCATCTCCTTAGTATAATCGCCTCGGGTGAAATACAGGTGACATCCTTTGTGATTCTGGATGCAGTACTCCTGCTCCATGGACCGCACCTCCGCCGCCGAATACAGCGGCGTACCAAAATGGTGCGCGATATAGTCCTGCAGTCCCATGCCCTTCGGCCTGCGGCCGCCCATGAAGTTCACACTCTTGTGATAGACGCCCGGATCCTCCGGCGAATATTCATACAGATGCTCGCCCCAACCGAAAGCCAGCGCCCGTACGGGCTCCAGCTCCTCCTCTTCCAGCTTTGTGCCATGACCTCCGAAAATCGGAAGCCGGGAGAGAAGCCCTTTCGGCGCCGGTTTCTCCGGCGGCGTATCCGCCTCCGTTCCGTAACCGAAGGAATCAGTCAAAATCCGGCTCACCGCCGCGATCCATTCCTCTGTATTCTGTGCCCGCACATGCTCGATCCGGTCCAGCAGCTCACGGTCTCCGGGGCTGACGCGGGAGAAAAGCCCCAGCACACTCCGTCCTGGTTCTGTCTTCGAACTGCCCTGCGGCCCCGTCTGCTTCTGCCCGTCCGCTTCCAGCACATGCTCCATGTGCAGACGCAAGAGATCCCGGGACCGGTACAGTGCCGCTTCCTCAAATACCTCGTCCCTGGAGAGCTTTTTCAGCTCCTCCTGGGCGTATTCGCGGCGAAGCCACGGAAAGACTGGGCGCTGCGCCGCCTCCAGCTCATACACGGAGCACTCCAGCGCAATCCAGAACAGATTCTCGTACCAGTCGCGGTGACGGGTTTTCTGAAAGCTTTCGTAAAAGGTCCGGAGTTTGTCCCACTCGTAGTGCCGGCAGGCCGCACCGATCAGGCTGTTCCAGTACAGCTGGGCGCGTCCTTCCTCATCATAGGCATGAAAATCCGGAACGAGCGAATAATCTCCCGCCGCGTTCCAGATCAGATTGTCTGCCCGTTTTTCCTCAAACTCCGTGATTTCCATTATCTGAACATGTCTTCCCGGCTCATGGTGCGCGGAATCCGCACCGAGACCAGATCCAGCACCAGCTGCCGCTCATAATCCTCGAAGCACTTATTGACCATGCCCAGCTCAATCGCCGCGCCTGCGGGAAGCCCCCGGTCAATCAGACGGATCGATGCAATCAGGCCGCGCAGATCCAGCGCCTTCGTCGAAATCTCGCCGCCTTCACATTTTGCCCGGATATCCTGAAACAGCAGCGCCATCTGCTCCGCACTGCTCTCCTTCAGATCCGGGAAGACCTCCGCCCGAAGCTTCTTTAAGTGCTCCTGCGAAATCACGGGCATGCGGATGACCATGAAGCGGGATGCCAGTGCCTCGTTCAGCTCGCGTGTGCCGGCATAGCCGTAGTTCATCGTGCCGATAAAGCGGGACGCCTCGTGCAGGTGGATGCGCTCGTAGCCGGGGATATCGATCACCCGCCGGAAATCCAGCGCCGCATGCAGCACTGCCAGGGACTCGTTCTTGGCCATGTTGATCTCATCGAGGACGCCGAAGCCGCCCTCCTCCGCGCAGCGCACGATCGGGCCTTTGCGCAGGCGGACCTCACCATTCTGGAAAGTGTCCGTCCCGATCAGGGAGGAAGAATCCGTGTTCACATAAAAAGAGACGTCCCACTCCGGCCTGCCGAACGCCGCGCCCAGACCCTGGGCCAGCACGTTCTTGCCCGTCGCCTTGGGCCCGTCCAGCAGAATATTCTCTCCCGCCAGCAGCGCCGCGGCCGCCTTCTCCCAGATCTCCGGGCCATAATAGTGATAGGCCGGCACCGGAACCCGGTCCGTCATCTCGTCTGAAAGCTTATAGTAGGCGCGGAACTGCTCAATCTCCCGCACCACCCGCTCTGATACGCCTTCTTTTCGTAGAAACTCTAACATGGTTGTCCTCTGTGTGCTATATAATTACAGGGCCGTAAAAATATACTATGGCAAATTATAGTACAAAAAAGAAGGGCTGTCACTTAAGACAGCCCTTCCGGGATTTGCTTCTATGACGCTGAACTTACGTAAGCTTGTCACGAATGACTCAGGCCTTGGAAGCAGCCTGCTTTCTGATGGTTCCTACGCCTTCAATCGCAAGGATGACAGCCAGGACAACCATTGCAGCTGCGAAGAGCAGCTGGAACCAATCACCCCATGCAGCAGTGCCGGCACCGATCACGCCAAACTTCTTGACAATGGTCAGAACCAGGCTGCAGATGGTAGCAACCAGCATGAATGCCATCGGGAAGTAGAACATCTTGTTGTTCTTGCCGATCTCACCCAGCCATGCGCAGACAGCCATCAGAGCAAGTCCTGCAAGCAGCTGGTTCGCAGCACCGAACAGACCCCAGATCTGGCTCAGGGACAGACCGCCGAGGACGCAGCCTACGATAACCATGAAGGCTGTACCGAAGAGCGGGTGTGCAAGAAGCTTGCGAGCGCCGGTTGCATCTTTGTAGGTAGCCTCGCCGTCCTTCAGGAACAGCTCACCGAACATGAAGCGGGAAAGACGGGTACCGGTATCCAGGGATGTCAGAGCGAATACGGAAACAGCCAGTGTCAGCAGAGCTGCAATGACTCTGTTGCCATAGAACATGCTCGCAATACCCTGTGCGAAAGCAACTGCCGGAGAACCGAACTCGCCAGCGGTGTACTGGTCGAATACCATACCAACAGCGATCAGGGAGATAATGCCCAGAGCGGACTCGATCAGCATGGAGCCATAGCCGATGACCTTGGCATTGCCTTCGTTATCGAGCTGCTTGGAAGAAGTACCGGTGGAAATCAGTGAATGGAAACCGGAGCATGCGCCGCAGGCAACTGTGATGAACAGTGTCGGGAACATGAAGCCGAGCTTCTCATTGTTGAAGCCGGTGAATGCCGGAAGCTGGAAGTGTGCGCTGCCGGAGAATGCCGAGAAGATGATACCGCAGATTGCAACGATCATCATTGCATAAAGCAGGAAGCTCGACAGGTAGTCACGAGGCTGCAGCATGATCCATACAGGGATCAGGGAAGCGATCGTGATGTACAGACCGATCAGGATGATCCAGGTGGTTCTGCTCATGGCAAGACCGACATTCAGACCGATGGCGATGGAAACAACGATTCCGACCAGGCCGATGATTGTAGCCGGAAGGGTCTTCATGCCCATACGGTTGGTGAGCATACCATAGATGATAGCAAGAATGATGAACAGGACGGAAATGATTGCCGTTGTCTGGTTGCTGGTCGGATTGCCGACGAAGCCAGCCTGTCCGGCATCTGCTGCTGTCATGAATGTGCCCGCAACAACGTTGACGAAGGACGCGATAACCAGGATCAGCACCAGCAGTGCGAAGATGATGAAGAGCTTCTTCGCTCTCGGTCCCATCGTATCGCCGATGATCTCACCAACAGACTTTCCGCCGTGGCGTACGGAAGCGAACAGGGTGCCGAAGTCCTGAAGGCCGCCGAAGAAGATACCGCCGAATACGCACCACAGGAAAACAGGGAGCCAACCGAAAACGGAAGCCTGGATAGGACCGTTGATCGGGCCTGCGCCTGCGATGGATGAGAAGTGATGTCCCATGAGGACTGCCGGCTTAGCCGCGACATAGTCGACACCATCTTCCATGGTCTTAGCGGGGGTTTCTCTGCTCGGATCGACGCCCCACTCCTTTGCCAGCCAGCTGCCGTAGGTCATATAACCGATAACCAGAAGGACAATGGCTGCGAGAATGATAAGTAATGCTGTCATTTCTATCTCTCTCCTTTACCTCATAAAATAATAGTTACATATTTGCAAAGAGCTTTTCCAGTGATCGGCCCAGGTAATTGCTTACCTTTTTTCCACTGTTCAGCTCATAAGCAACCAGTCGATACCCGCTCCAGCCCCACAGGCCGAAACGGTAGCTCTTGTAGCGGCGCAGCTTCTTAATCCTCGCCGCCGTCAGCGGATCAATCTCATCCGCCACAATAAATAAAGAAATGTCTGTATTCCGATGGTTCTGCTTCACGTCCACGCGGGAGAGCCCCTCTTCCCAGGCGCGCTCGTCCAGCTCCGTAAGCTTCTCATCATCCAGCTTATCCACCAGGGCGTAAAAAGCGATCTCTCTGGAGTCCATCTCCGCGTACTTGGCGCTCTTTAAGAGGAAATATTCCTCTCCGTGAATGGAAAACTCTGCTTCTGCCGCAAAGGGCTCAACCGGATTCTCCCGGTTGATCGTATAATAGCGCTCATACTGCTTTAAAAGCCGCTCCAGAACGCCGATCTTGTCGCGGACGATCATTTCCCGGCTTCCTCCGCGTTCTCCTTTTTCGGCGGAACGCTGAAGTTCCCGTTGGGCATCCGGAATTTGATTTCCTTCATCAGCTCCTGCGCGGCGCGCTTGCCCGGCAGCTGGATCTGAGCCAGCTCCACATCGCCTTCCCCGCAGATCACCAGATTTTCCATTTCAAAATCACCCCGTCCGCAGCACATTCTGGCCGGTACGGCCATGACCCTGCGGAAACACCGGTAAATTGCGGTGTACGGGATGAAGTAATGTTTCAGCTTAGCGCGGAAAAACAGGTGCGAAGCGCCTACACGCAGCACACCGAATTCCCTGGCTTCCTTATACTCCTTCTCCAGGCTCTCTGACTCAGCAGCCTCGGAAGTCTTTTCAATGACAGAATAGAATTTCATAATGTTTTCACCGTTGTCTCGAACGTAATCGTTCAAGCTTACGGACAATTATACCACCCTTTTTTTAAAAAGATAGTGTAAACGCTATTTTTTTATCAGCTTTTTTCAGTGATTTTTCAGAGATGGACCCCTTCGACTTCAAG
>JAFTFP010000122.1 GCA_017449485.1 Lachnospiraceae bacterium | reverse complement strand
TGGTCAAAGCTGTGAATGGCGTTGTGCGGATCCATTACCAGGTCCTTGGAAGCAATGAAAATGGTTCCGCTGGTACCCATGGAGATATTGCAGCCGCCGTCACCCACGGTGCCGGTTCCGACTGCTGCCGCTGCGTTGTCGCCCGCGCCGGCGGCAACCACCACGTGATCCGTGAAGCCGATCTCGTCAGCAATTTCCTTCCGGACCATGCCGACACACTCGTAGCTCTCATAGACATGCGGAAGCATCTCTTCCGTGATGCCGCAGATCTCCAGCATCTCCCTGGACCAGCAGCGGTTCTTTACATCCAGGAGCAGCATGCCGGAGGCATCGGAAACATCCGTGCAGAAGTTTCCTGTCAGACGATATGCCAGGTAGTCCTTGGGCAGCATGATCTTCCTGATTCTGGCAAAATTCCAGGGCTCATGTTCTTTCACCCAGAGGATCTTCGGTGCCGTGAAGCCGGCAAAAGCAATGTTTGCAGTATAGGTCGCGAGCTTCTCCTGTCCGATTTCCTGGTTGAGATATTTTGTCTCCTTGCCGGTGCGGCCGTCGTTCCACAGAATGGCGGGCCGGATGACCTCATCGTTTTCGTCCAGAATGACCAGTCCGTGCATCTGTCCGCCGAAGGAAAGGCCCCGGATTTCGGACTTGTCGACGTCCTTTGTCAGCTCCTTAAGTCCCTCGATGCTCTCGCGGTACCAGTCCTCCGGATTCTGCTCGGACCAGCCGGGATGCGGGAAGGAAAGCGGGTACTCGCGGCTCACCACATTGCGGATGTTCCCCTTTTCATCCATCATGAGCAGCTTTACGGAAGATGTTCCCAGATCAATTCCTATGTACAGCATATCTGTCCCCTTTCTGACTTTTCTTATCTTTTTTACAGTGCCGGAAAGTGCTGTGTAAAAACAGCTTATGCACACCTGATTTAAAGTATAAGACGGGCGGCGCCGCTGTGCAAGATGCGCCGCCGTTTGGCAGGTATGTATGTAAAAAGAGGCGTAAAACGTGCAGGTTATGGTAAAAAAGTGCAGTGTGAACCGGAAAGGAAAGGCATATAATGATCTGTAAATCAGCCGCGGGCGATTGATTGGAATCCTGGAGAAATCCTGGAGAAACAGAGAATCATAGAAATCATAGAAACCATAGAAACAGTAAAGGAACAGAATCGGAAAACATGAGCCTCCTTCATCATAAAACATCAGCAAACGGCGAAGTCGATATGATCCATGGGCCGCTGGCCGGAAAGATTGTCCGGTTCGCTCTGCCCCTGGCAGCCAGCAGCATGCTGCAGCAGCTGTTTAATGCGGCGGATCTCGCGGTCGTGGGACGCTTTGCCAGCGCAGAGGCCATGGCCGCCGTCGGAAGCAATGCTTCCGTCATCAGCCTTCTGGTGAGTGTTTTCGTCGGACTCTCCATCGGTGCAACGGTACTGATTGCCTCTCAGATCGGTGCGGGCACCCGCAAGGGCATCAGCGACGCCGTGCATACGGTCATCGCGCTGGCCCTGGTACTGGGTCTTGCGCTGACAGCGGCTGGTGCGCTGCTGGCAGGCCCCATCCTGAAGCTGATGGGCGCGCCGGAAAATGTCATGCGGCTCGCCGTTCTCTACCTGCGCATCTATTTTACGGGCATGCCTGCCATTCTCTTATACAATTACGGCTCTGCCATCCTACGCAGCCGCGGCGACAGTATGCGTCCGTTTTACGCGCTGGTTTCCGCCGGCATTCTGAATGTGTTTCTGAATCTGTTCTTTGTGGCAGTGCTGCATCTGCACGTCATCGGCGTCGCGCTGGCGACAGTGCTTTCCAACTGCCTGAGCGGCGGCCTGATCGTTCTGTTTCTGCTGAAGGAACAGGGCGACTTCCGCCTGGATCTGAAGAAGCTCCATATCCGTAAAGACTATGCCGCCGCCGTTTTCCGGATCGGTGTCCCCGCAGGTCTGCAGGGTGCCGTCTTTTCCCTCTCCAATGTTGTCATTCAGACAGCCGTGAACAGCTTCGGCGCTGACTGCATTGCGGGCATGACGGCCGCGTGGAATTTTGACTCCATCTCCTTCTGCCTGATCAGTGCGTTCACCCAGGCAGCGGTCACCTTCACCAGCCAGAACTACGGCGCCGGCGATCAGAAGCGGTGCGGCCGCGTGTACCGTCTGTGCTTCGGCATCGGACTGGGCATGGACATGATTCTGGTCCTGCTGATGCAGCTGTTCAAAATGCCGCTGCTTCATCTGTTTACCGTCGATGAAGCGGTCATCGCCTTCGCGCTGATCCGCCTCAAGTATGACTTCCGTTTTCATTTCATGTGTGCGACCTATGAGATTCCGGGCGGCGCACTCCGCGGCCTGAACCGCGGCCTGGTCCCCGCGCTGATCTCCATGCTCGGCACCTGCGCCTTCCGGCTTATCTATGTCTCCTTCATCTTCCCGATGAACCGGACGCCGGAGACGCTCATGATGGTCTACCCGCTCTCCTGGGTCCTGACCTGTATCGCCATGAACACTGCCTTCTTCATTGTCTACAGAAGGGCCTTTTCACATATGAAGAAAGCCGCCTGACACCTGTCAGACGGCTTTTGTCATATTTTGCTAAAGTTCAGCCCTTACAGTACTCCGTTCCTTATAGCACTCAGCCTTGTACCGGAATCCGGAAGATCTGCTCGCCGAGGCCTTCGGCCTGGACATGCAGGACGGCCTCACCCGCTTCATAGCCTGCCCGCACCACTGCCAGTGCGCGGCCGCGGTAGGCATCGAAGACACCCGTCGTGTAATTCTGCGCTGTGACCGGGTTGCCGGAGCCAAAGCCCAGAAGCTCTCCTGCACCTTCCACGCAGGCCTTCAGTTCGATGCTGCAATCCGGCAGCACCTGTCCGTTTTCGTCCTGCACTTCCACGCGGACATAGGCCAGAGAATGACCGTCTGCCGGCAGAGAATCTCTTTCCGGAATCACCACGAGCTTTTTCGCTTCGCCGACCGTCTTCAGCACGTCTCTGGACACTTCTTTTCCGCCGATGCGGCCGATTGCCAGCACTTCGCCGGGCTCATAAACCGTCTCGAACAGGAAGCTGTCGGGCAGGGCGGGCATATCCGCCACGAGCGCCTCTCCAGCCTTCAGAACGCCGACCGATTTCCCATTCACAAACAGCTCAACTTCTTCCGCCTTGGAGAAGACTGCGATCTGTACCTTCTGTCCTTCCTTTCCGGTCCAGTTCCAGTTCTTCTGTACGCCGGTAAAGCCCCACTTGCTGATCAGCTCAGCCTTCCCATAATCCGCCGGATCATAGGAAAAAACGCAGGTCTCGCCGCTGCCCCAGACAACGCGCCGATATGCGCCCTGCGGAAGCAGCGTGCCCGTGATGTCAAAGTCTGCATCATTCGCCAGGCGCCACGGGAAGGTGGAGGTGTGTGACATCAGTGCGAAGGGGCCCATGGCCAACGACGGATCATCCTTCTCAAGGAAAACCGACTTGCCGATACCTGCCTCGCCGATATAGTCATAAGCAGTCCAGGTGAAATCACCGATGACATAATCCGTTGCTTCCACCATCGGCCACTGGAATCCGATTTCGTTCGGATAATTCTCTGAGCCGAGGATCACGCGATCCGGGAACATCTCATGGCTCTTGGGATATTTGTTCTCCATATAGTTGTAGCCCACGATATCCAGACCATTCGTGAAACATTCCGTCATCGACTCCCAGCTGGTGTCACCCTTTCTTCCGACATCGGCGTTCTGAATGCCGCCGGAAAGAGAATCCTTCATGCTCTGAATTCCTTCTGCCATCAGCTCATCATCCAGGCCGCTCCAGAAGGAACAGATACCGTTGGAAATCGGCCGGCTCGGATCCAGCGCCTTCGCGAAGCGCGCAAGGCGCGCTGCCAGCGTATAGCCGTTGCCCAGGCCGCCGCGCTCCGGAATTTCATTGCCGGTGGACCAGATGATGACACACGGGTGAATCCGGTCACGCCGCATGAATGCCGTCAGATCCTTCTCCCAGTCCGCCTCGAAGAACATATTGTAGTCACCCGGCTGCTTGGCGATCGCCCAGCAGTCAAATGCTTCGTCAAACACATACATGCCGAGACGGTCTGCCGCCTCGATCAATGCCGCGGACGGCGGGTTGTGGGTCGTGCGGACCGCATTGAAGCCGCTGGACTTCAAGTGGGACAGCTTGCGATATTCCGCATCATAGGTGGTCACTGCGCCGAGCACGCCGTTGTCATGGTGAATGCAGCCGCCCTTGAGCTTGACTGTCTTTCCATTGATCTGCAGGCCGCGCTTTACATCTGCTGTGATGCTCCGAACGCCGAACAGTACATAGTCCGTGTCGGTTCTGCCGTCCTCCGGCACATGATGAGTGATGAACACGCCTGTGTCTGTGACCGAAGCCGCAACCCGGTACAGATTCGGAGTCTCTGCGCTCCAGAGCATCGGATTCTCCAGGATCATCGTCATATAAGCCGTTTCTTCCGACATCGGATTCACCTGTACGCGGGTGGTTCTGCGCAGTACCTCGCGTCCGCTCTCATCTTCAGTGAAAACCAGCTCCACCTGCGCAATGCGGTTTTCCGGCGTCTCATTGCACAGATCAATCTGCGCACAGAGGATGGCTGTATCTGCACTGCCGTTCTCCAGGCCGATCAGATCCTTCGTGTAGACGAAGATGCCGTCCTTCTTCAGATGCAGCTTGGGTGTATGCACCAGCTCCATGCTCCGGAAAATGCCCGCGCCTGAATACCACCTGGAATTGGGCTGCATGCTGGGATTGACCGTAATAGTCACTCTGTTCTCACGCCCGAAAAAGACATACGGCGTAATGTCCGCGGCAAAAGGCGCATAGCCATAATGCTGCAGCATCACCTTGCAGCCATTGATTTCCACGGTCGCATTCAGCATGACGCCGTCAAAATACAGAAAAACCTTATCGTCCTTCCACTCCTGCGGAATCAAGACCTGCTTGTTGTAATGCGCGGTCGCTTCCGTGTAGTAGCCGCTGGCCGGTCCAGCAGGTGCATCCGCCTTCACTTCGCTCTCGATCATGTAATCATGCGGCAGGTTCACCACTTTCTCGGTTCCGGTCCCGCGGATCAGTGCCATGCCTTCCAGCAGTCCGTGCCCGAACTCCCACTCTCTGTCCAGATTGATATTCCTCATGATGCTTTTCCTTTCTGTGCTGCTTATTTCTTTTTGTACTGTATATCTTTACTCTTTTCCGCTCATCGGCAGATAATCCTCGCCGGCCGCGCCGGGACACACCGCCACCACACCGGAGGAGCCACGGAAGGTCAGCGTCTTTCCGTCGTAATCCGTGACCACTGCGCCCGCCTCCTGCGCAATCAGTGCGCCGGCTGCAAAATCCCACAGCTGGATCAGCGGCTCCGCGTAGACGCCGGCTGCGCCGCAGGCTACCATGCACAGATCATAGGCCGCACTGCCCGAGCGCCGCACATCAATGCAGCGCTGCTGATAATACACCGCCGTGTCAAAAGCCCGCTGTACGGTCTCACGGTCATAGTATGCAGACGTTCCGAAAACAGCCAGGTTCTCTCCGAGCGGATCCTGCGAGGCATGGATCACCGCGCCGTTCCGCCTTGCTCCGCAGTCTTTTACAGCCGTGAACAGATCGCCGCTCATCGGCACATAGATCAGGCCCAGGTATGGCGTGCCCTCCCGCAGCATTCCGATCGAAATGCAGCTCGGATAGTAGCCCTTCATGAAGTTGGAGGTGCCGTCGATGGGATCAATGACAAACACATCGCCATGAGAAAGAATTTCCTCGTGATGCTCCTTTTCCTCCTCGGCGAAGAAAGCTGCCTCCGGATGCAGTGCGGACAGCTCCCGGATCAGAAATTCCTGCACTCTCCGGTCGTACTCCGTCACGAAATTCTTGTGGCCGGATTTGCTGATGATCTCGGAACGGTTCAGATGCGCATGGAGCATGATCTCCCCCGCCTGCCGGATCGCCCGCTCTATGCCTTCCATCAATTTCTGTGTCTCCATTTCCGTACTATCCTTTCTCTGTCTCGCCGCGGTTTGAACCTCCCACCGCCTGCAGAGGCGGGGGAAATGGGACGGTGCTCTGTCCCCTCGTCCCATTCCCTCGTCCCATTTATTACAAAGTGAGACGGTGCTCTGTCCCCTCATCCCATTCCTCGTCCCATTTTGACTTAAATAGTCAATGTGGCGATGGCGTGGCTCGGAAGGTGCACCACACAGCGCTTTCCTGCTGCCCGGACATGGATCTTTCTGGCTCTGCCTTTTCTGTTCAGGAGCACCAGCACCATCGTCCCGTCGGGATTGCGGAACGCCGTATTTTCGATTTCCTCTGTGTAGACGCTGGTCTCGATCCGAACGGCACCGGGCTGGATGGCCCGGGTGATCATGCCGATGTAGTCGAAGGACAGGTGCTTTTCGTACGTCCCGTTTTCCGGGTCACAGAGGATCGGTGCGTCGCAGTAGTTGGCCACGTGATTCGGCCCGCCCTGCATATCCAGCGCGATGTTCCAGTCATAGAACACATGCATGCCGCCTCTCAAGTTTCCAATCATATCATGCGCGTAATGTTCCGCGTCCGCAAGCTGTGTTTTCGCTTTTCTATCTCCAAATCCGACACATCCCTCGGAGAAGACCAGCAGCTTTTCCGGGTAAAGACTGTGTATAATCCGGACTGCGTCGAAATGGTCGCCGGAGTACCAGTGGAAGGCAATGCCGGAGACATCCGGTGCTGCGCCGCTCTTGAGAATGCTGCCGGCGCGCTCCACGACCCGCTCCTTGTTGTGATCCCAGATACAGATCCGGACCTCTTCCAGCCCGTACTGCTTCAAGGCCGGTGCCAGCGCCGTCATAATATACTCCGCTTCATCCGCGGCGGAATACAGACTGCTGTCCCAGATCTGCCAGGCGTTCGGCTCATTCTGCGGGGTGACCGCATAGATCACAAAGCCCAGCTTTTCCATTTCCAGAATGTAATGGCAGACATAGTCCGCCCAGTCCTTGTAACGCTCTTTTAAAAGATGCCCGCCGATGCGGCTTTTATTATCCTTCATGGCAGCCAGCGGCGACCAGGGGCACAGCAGAACCGGTACAGGCTTTCCCAGAATCTCGCCGATCCGTTTCAGATACTTGTTGATCCGTTTCTGCTCCTTCGTAAAACGGAAAACATTGTTCTCGCTGCCTGCCTTCCAGTCCTTGGCAGCCGCGTACATCCGGACGGAGAAATCGCAGCTGTCCAGGTGCACCCGCACTGTGTTATAACCGATTCCTTCCGGGCCAAAATACGACTGCAGGATCTTCTCCTGCTGCTTCTTCGGCATCTTTTCCAGCACGGAGCAGGCCGCATCTGTAAGCGCCCCGCCGAATCCCAGAACCGTCTGATCTGTCACCTCCGGATAGAGGTTCAGAACCTGCAGCTCATACTTATCCTCATCCTTATATTCGCGGACTTCCCGCGACTCACAGACGAACTTGCCGCCTGCCGCTTTTCCGATCAGAAGCTGTGCCATGGCATCCTCCATTCTCAGTCCACCTGACTTTATTCTTACTGTTCCTTCTCAAACCAGCCGAAATCCGCACACCGTCCCAGGTCCCAGGCGTCCCAGCCGACCCAGGAATCGCCATTGACCGTATCGATCAAAAGCTTGTAACTCCAGTAGAAATAGCCGCATCCCTCGTCCCAGGCCGCCTTCTGTGCGCGGTCGAGTGCGACATAGATTTCCTTCTTCTTTTCATCTGAGACCACCTCGGTGATGGCCTCCATCGCGCCGTTGAGTTCGGTCTGGCCGCCCTTGGTGTCGCGTCCGCAGGCCATGGAATTGAACAGGCACCACTCGCCGCAGACCACCGGGAAGTACTGCTGCATCTCGGCGATCGGCCGGGCAAAATTCTGAGTGATGAACTTCTCGTAGGCCGCCACATTTTGCTCGCAGCCCATGGACTCCGCCATCATCAGATACTGATGGGTATCCAGCACCACGCCCTTGTAACGCTCCTCGCGCATGAAGTCCTTCCAGGCCGTCAGGTCAAAGCCGTCGTGGATCACCACATATTTGTCCTCCGGAAGATACTTCCGGATCCGGTCGTAGGCTGTGACATAGAAAGTCCGGAGCACCTCGGGATCATAGCCGCGAGAGCCTGCTGCCAGCGCCGCATCCACCGGCTTGTAGCGCTCCTGGATATTCATGGAATCCCACATTTTCTGCGAGATGGGCTCGTTCAGAATTTCAATGCCCCACAGACCCTTCCGGTCCGCGTAGCGCTGCGCAAGGCGCTCGAGCACCGTATAGACAAACTCCATCTCCTCCGGCATTGTGAAGAACTTGCAGACGCCGCTGATGCCGCCGTTGTCAAAGCCGTTCTGGGAGAGGGGCGCTGTGTGCAGGTCGATCAGAATCTTCAGATCATAGCGTTCCGCCCAGGCAAAAGCTTTGTCCAGTTCCTCGATGCAGCCGATGAACGGCTTCCGGTCTCCAAAGATGAAATAGGGAACGGGAATCCGGATCGTGTTCAGGCCCAGGGCCTTGATGGTCACAAAGTCCCGCTCGGTGATATACTCCGCCCGGTGCTGGCGGATCCGCGCCTCATAGACCTCCGGCGTCAGCTGCGTCGGCAGATAATATTCATCCTCGGCGGTGGTGCCTGCGAAGAGCTCCGGGCTCATCCATTTCTCCAGTACCAGCCAGTTGCCGAGATTCACGCCTTTTACCTTCTCAATTCTCTCACCCTTCATGCTTCTCCTCCTTCACCGCCGGGTCATATTTTGCCTGAATACTTTTTCAAAAAGGGCTCCACCGAACAATGTCGGAGGAGCCCCTGCCTTACATGACCCGCTTTTTCTGCAGGTCCGTGAACCTTTATTTCAGATCAGTTCTGAGCCTCCAGATATGCGTCGAGCTGCTTCTGAGCCTCAGCAATGACATCATCGATGCCTGCTTCCTGCATCTTCTGCTTGTACTCAGCCAGTCCTGCAACCGGATCCACATAGCCCAGCTCGAGCGGCCAGCCATACTGCTGACGGACGTTCTGGCAGTTTGCAAGCTGTGTCGTTACGTTGGAGGTATCGAACACGAAGCCGGTGAAGCGCTCTGTGCCCTTGCCTTCCTGAATGTTCTTCTCCCATTCAGCGCGGACGGTGTTGTAGGATTCGGGAACGCCGGCCTGGTTGCGGTTCAGATCGAAGGTACGAGCTGCCCACATGGCGGAGGTGCTGTACAGGTCAGGATCTGTGATGGTGAACTGACCCTCTTCATTCAGCTCATAGGTGGTGCCGAGAACGCCATAGTAGAATGCGTCATAGACTTCCTGATCGGTGGTCAGCAGATCCCAGAACATCATAGCGCGCTCCGGATTCTGAGCGGTGTTGGAGATGACCATGCAGTCCTGTGTATAAGGAAGGTGTGCAATATCGCTGGTCATGACGCCGTACTTGAAGTCCCACTCGGGATGAAGAACTGTGTAGCCGCTCCAGGTGTCGATGTTGTGGAAACGCATAGCAGCCTTGCCGTTCTGGGTCTTGGTGGAATCGGTGTCGGACAGTGCGGACTTGCTCCAGAAGCCCTTCTCGCCAAAGCGGTAGCACATGTCATAGAATTCCGGTGCGGTCGGATCATCATACAGTGCGAAGACGGTCGGATGCTCTTCGGACGGATCGTAGAAGATGTAGCGGTTTCCGGAGTCGATCTCGTAATTGCCCTGCATTCTCTCCCACTGAAGAGACAGCTCAACGTTGCCTGCGTAGACATCGATGACTTCCATCTCAGGATGGTTGGCCTTGATCCAGTCGCCGTACTGCTCAACTTCTTCCCAGGTATCAATATCATCGGTCATGCCGGCTTCTGCAGCCAGATCGCCGCGGTAGATGGATCCGTAGGTGATGTAGGTCGGAAGCAGTGTCGGAACAGCGTAGATGTGTCCGTCGATGGTTGCCTGCTTCAGAGCGGATTCGGACTGCATCTCATAGTTCTTGGGTGCATAGGTCGGAAGCAGCTCGTCCAGAGGCTTGAAAGCGCCGCGGCGTGCCAGATTGGCAAAATTCAGCCAGGTTGCACAGTATGCCATATCGAACTGCTCGCCAGAGGAGAACAGCATCGGATACTTGTTGGCATACTCAGCCCATCCGATCCAGTTGATCTTGATGGTGGTGTTCATCTTCTCTTTCAGAAGCTTGTTGAGGTTCTCATCAACCACATCCTGTCCCGCCGGGCGGTCAGAGATGACGTAGAGCACCAGCTCCACTTCCTTGGACGTGTCCACTGCAGCGGCTTCACCGGAAGCAGCATCCCCTGCGGGCTGTGCTGCCGGAGCAGAAGATCCGCAGCCTGCCAGCACGCTGACAGCCATGGTGCCGACCAGAGCAGCCGACAATAACTTTTTCATGGTTTTGTTTAACATACTTTCCCTCCTGATTTGTAGTGTGAAGTGTAGTGCAACTTCTATATCACGTCAGCCCTTGACAGAACCGACTGTAATACCTGCGATAAAGTATTTCTGAACGAACGGATACAGGATAACAATCGGGCCGGTTGCTACAACCGCCATAGCCAGCTTCAGGGAAGTGGACGGCAGGTTCTGAACCTGGATGCCCGCCTGGCTCGCGATCTGAGCCAGTGCCTGCGTCTGCTGCTGAATCGCGTACAGCATGTACTGCAGGGGATACTTGGTCTCCGTGTTCATGTACAGCATTGCGTTGTACCAGTCGTTCCAGTAGCCCAGTGCGAGGAACAGACCGATGGTTGCAAGGCCGGACTTTAAAAGCGGCAGGACGATCTGGAAGAAGATCCGCCATTCTCCGGCGCCGTCCAGCTTGGCCGATTCAATCAGTGCGAACGGAACGGCTGCAACGAAGGTTCTCATGATCAGCAGATAAAAGACGTTGAACATGCCCGGGAGAATCAGTGCCCAGAAGCTGTCTTTTAAGTGCAGGTACTGGATGTAGTAAATGTAGGTGCTGACCATTCCGCCGTTGAACAGCGTCGTGAAGTAGAAGAAGAAGGACAGTGCGTTGCGGTACTTAAAGTCCTTGCGGCTGATCACGTACGCCGTCAGTGTGGTGATGAACAGTCCGAGCACGGTGCCGACGCCGGTGATCAGGAACGAGACACCATAGGCGCGGACGATCCGCATCGGGGTTTTGAAAATGATACTGTAAGCTTCCGTGGAGAACTCTCCCGGAATCAGTCCGAGTCCGTTGAAGCGGATCCACTGCTCACTGGTAAAGGAGCCGGAGATCAGCAGCAGGAACGGGATCAGACAGATGATCGCGACCAGCAGTACGATTGCGTAGCAGATCACATAGAATACTTTGGAAGACGTGCTCAGTTTAATCTTGTGGGCGGGCGCCTGAATTTCCTGTGTTTTAGCCATTTTATTCTCCTCCCTCCCTCTTAGAACAGTGCGTAGTCTTCATCGATGCGCTTCACAACTGCGTTGACGACCATGATGATCAGGAAGCACAGGACGGACTGATAAAAGGTTGCCGCTGCCGTCATACCGATATCCGGGTTGGTGACCAGGGAACGGAAGACGTAGGTGTCAATGACGTCGGTCGCGTTGTACAGCTGACCGTTCATGCCGACGATCTGATAGAACATCTCGAAGTCGCCGCGCAGGATCCGGCCGACCTGCAGCAGGATCATGGTAACCAGTGTCGGGCGGATGGACGGAAGCGTGATGTAGCGGATACGCTGGAAGATGGTTGCGCCGTCTATGGAAGCTGCCTCATGAATCTCTCCGTCCACGCCGGTGATGGCTGCGATGTAGATGACGGAGTTGTAACCGGTCCACTTCCAGGCGTTGAATGCGCAGATGATGAAGGGCCAGGCCGCCGGAATGCCGTACATGTTGATGGGCTCATGGCCGATGGCCTTCATGATGCTGTTGACAATACCGCTCTCGTAGTTGAACAGGTTGTAGACGAAGACGCCGACCACGACCCAGGAAATAAAGTAAGGCAGCAGAATGACGGACTGCGTGACCTTCTTGAAATACTTGGCGTGAATCTCCGTGATGAAGATGGCGACGATCACGGCCAGCAGCTGAGATGTGATCAGGTTCAGCAGGTTGTACAGAATGGTGTTCTTGGTGATCAGCCAGCCGGTGCCGGACGAGAACAGGAACTTAAAATTGTTCAGGCCGTTCCAGGGACTCCGGAACACACCCATGTCGTAGCGGAAATTCTTGAATGCAAGTACCAGACCGCTCATCGGCAGATACTGCATGATGAGGACCAGGAAGAAAGCCGGCGCCGCCATGGCAAACAGTGCCTTATGCGCCTTGAATTCTTCCGCGAAGTCTTTGAAGAATCGCATTGTTTCACCTCCCCTTTGTTGATAGCAGCAATTACTTCTACTCCGCATTGTAAAGGGGATGCGATTTCTGAAAAACCAAAGGAATTACGAAAAGGGGGAATTTCTTACGATTCTTTATATGATTTATATACCATAAACAGAAAAACTGCCGGCTTATGCCAGCAGTTTTTCCAATTCTTCCAGATTCAATGCCCGGATCCTTATCTGCACCGTCGTGCCGGGGCGGTCCGCAGCAGCCTTGTCCGCAGGACCGTCGGAGAATCCATCTGTCTGTATGCTTTTCCCTCCGCTCGACGCCTGGGTTTCCCGATCCGTCAGATAGCGGACGCCGTAACTCTCGCCGTAACACAGCCGGATGCGGAAATTGATATTGCTGATGCCGTATCCGCGCGTCCTGTCATGGGTCGTATTCTCCTCAATCTGCCGCGCGACCTCCGGAGAAATGCCCGGCCCGTCATCTTCAACGGTGAAGAGAATGTCATCTTCTTCCTGCACAGCCGAAATCCGGATCCGGCAGGAGGTGATCTCCGGATGCTCGCCGATGCCATGCACAATGCTGTTCTCCACAAAGGGCTGCAGCGTGATGTTCAGACAGGCCAGCTGCCGGATCTGTTCCGGGACATCGATCTCCAGCGTAATAGCATCCTCGTAATGTGCATTTTCAATCGCGACAAAGGCCTCGACATGGCGCAGCTCATCCTCTATGGAAATCGCTGCCTTTCCGTGATTGAGCGAAAGCCGGTAGAACTGCCCCAGGCTTCTGGCAATCTGTGCCACCTTGTCTGCGCCGTAATCCATCGCGCCGAAATTGATCAGATCCAGTGTGTTGTAAAGGAAATGCGGATTGATCTGTGCCTGCAGCGCCCGCATCTCCGCCCGGGAGATATTCTTACCCAGCCGGTACTGCTCCTTCATCAGCTTCTGAACTGCCTGCAGCATCACATCATAATTGCGGTCCAGCGCATCCATCTCGTCATCGGCCATCTCCTGCTGCTGCGGCAGGAAGGCATTGATCTCACCCTTCTGTACTTCCTCCATACGCCGGTTGATCGCCGTGATCCGTCCGGCATAATAACGCGAGATCAGGTAGGAAATCACTGCGACCGTCTCGGCGATCAGAATCGCTGCAATCAATACCCACACCAGGACCAGCAGAAACTGCCGCTGATATTCGTACAGTGGAATCAGTGAGATCAGATACCAGTTTCCCTCGGAAATCCGGTGTCCGACGTAGAAGAAATCCCCTGCGGGCAATGATACCGCGGACCAGTTCTGCAGTTTGGTGCCCGGAAGCTCCGGCAGAAGCTGCGGCTCTCCGGACGGCGTACGCAGTTCATTGTCAGACCGCGCCGCACACCGGTCCTCCGGATCCAGCAGATAGACGATGCTGGTGTCACTGGTCCGGGTGTTTCGCAGAACATTCTCCAGATCCGAGACACGAATGCCGACCCGGATGACATAGTCCCTGCGTTCTCCATCTTCCCGCAGAACCGTCATCTTCCGAAGCAGCGTCAGGTAGGGCTCACCAATTCCGAGATTGGCCGTCCGGGTTTCGTTGAAGATCGAATAGGCCGGCAGGCCCTCTTCCAGCCGTTCTGTGATTTCCTGATAATTGTCCGAGTAGGTCAGCTCCGTTTCCTTATAGAAGAAATACTGGTGATTTGTATACTGGATGCCGTCAGGCAGGAAAATGCCGATATGATAGGCGCCATTGGACAGCTCCAGCCGGTGGAAGCATTCCAGAAGACTTGTATATTCGTTATTGATCTCAAACTGGTTCCGGTGCTCACCGAACGCCGGATCCGCCAGGATTGCATGCAGCTCCTCATCGACTGCGATCATATTTGCCGCCTGGCGCATGCCCTGCAGCCGGCTCGAGAGAAATCCATCCGCCTGCGCCTGTGCCTGCTCTACACTGTATTCCATCTGCTCGCGGTAGTAGCCCTGCAGCACCAGTCCGCTGATCGTGAACAGGATAATCACGACGAAAATGATCGGCAGCGAATAGCCGTACAGCATCTTCCGGCGCATCGGAAGTCCTTTTA
>JAFTFP010000121.1 GCA_017449485.1 Lachnospiraceae bacterium | reverse complement strand
CGTGATATGACATTGTCCAGGCCGATGCCGGTTGAATCCTCCTCGTGGATCTTCTTCCCTGCCTCCAGCAGGCTGTCGATCTGCTCCTTCGTCATACCGGCGCCGTTGTCCTTTACTGAAATCCGGATCTCCTCCGGGAGTGATTGAATGGTCAGCCGGATCTGCCCGCCGGATTCCATGGAGCGGATCCCGTGATTGACCGCGTTTTCTACCAGCGGCTGCAGGATCATGCTGGGCATCCTGAAATCCAGTGCCTCTTCATCCGTCTGTGCGGCAAAATCAATCTCCCCGGCGAAGCGCACATTCAAGATGTAGATATAGTTCTCGACGGTCTCCAGTTCCTCCCGGACCGTCGCATCCTCCGCGCCCTTCTTGACATTATAGCGGAAGAAATCCGCCATCCGGCCGAGGAAGACTGCGGTCTTCTCATCGTCCTCCATCTCCGCCAGCTGCACGCCCGCGTTCAGCGAATTAAACAGGAAATGCGGGTTGATCTGGGCCTGCAGGAACTTCAGCTGCGCCTCCTTCAGGTGGTTCTGCATCATCAGCTCCCGCTCCTTCATCTCCTGCTCTTTTTCCGCGCTTTCCCGGATCCGGACAATATAGCTGTTGATGGAGTCGATCATGCGGTTGAAGGCCCTTGTGACGACGCCGATCTCATCCTGCGCGTCCACCTCCTGTGCCTTTCTGTCAAAATCTCCCTCCGCGACCAGTCTGGCCGTCTGAGCCAGATTTTGCAGAGGATAGACCAGGTCCTGGGTCACCCGGATCATGACCATCACGCTGGCCAGAATGACGACGGCCAGCACCACCAGGCTGGAGGTTTCCATATAGCGCAGCGCCCGCTGCAAGGTCTGGTAGCTGGCAGAGTTATTTTCAAACTGCTGCTCATTCAGCGCGGAAAGATCGGTTCTGATAAAGCTGTACAGACGCCCGGCTTCCTGATACAGCTCCTTGTAGCGCTCGATGTTCATGCCGCGCTTGGCTGTGACCGCTTCATCTGCGATGGAAAGGTATTTCTCCGACATGCTGCGGATATTCTTTTCACGCACGCGGACGGGATTGTTTGAAACCTGGGTGGGAAATTCCTCAAACAGCGCCCGGTAGTTTCCGGCCGCCCGGTAATAGTTGCTCAGGGACTCATAGTCCCGGACCTCCAGATACCGGTACAGGTATTCCTGTACTTCATTCAGGGAATCCGAGAGTTCCGTCAGGTCGACGTTGCTCGAGTAGACCTGGTTCAGCCGGTAGATCAGGTTGTTGACCTGCTGGTAGAGAATCATGTTGCTGACCAGAATAGACACCGACATGAACAGCACGCCGAAGAGCAGCTTCGTGCCGATGGACAGGTCCCGGAAATGAGGAAAGGTGCGAAAGCTTCTCTTCTTCACTGCGCAAGATCCTCCCCGGTCACAAACTGCATTTCAACATTGTAATAGGAATTGGTCCGGCCCTCGGAGAGCTGTTCCAGCAGCGCCAGGGCGCTCTGGCTTCCCATGCTCCGGGTGTCCGGGATGACCGTCACGGCGACATTGCCCGAGAGCAGCGCCGAGCGGGTGGTGGGTGAGAGATAATAGCCGATGATCTGAGTCTGTCCGGCCAGGTTGAAATCAATGACTGCCTGGTACACGGCATCTGTCACCAGCGAGCTGAAGCATACGACAAAATCCGGCCGCGCCCCGTCAGCCCGGAACAGGTCGCGGATCGTCTCCTCCGATTCAAAAGGGCCGGAATCCGGCAGACGGATGGCCTCAATCGTCATCCGGCCGGCTGTCTTCGGATTGGTCACCAGCTCTGTGTTGATCTGGCTGTAGACCTGATACTGGAAGCGGTCCGTATCCGCATCAGTCAGAAGGACGGCAACGCGCACCGGCTCGTCTCCTTCTTCGATCAGATCCAGCAGTCTTGCTGCATAGACCTGGCCGATGGCATAGCCGTTGGCGCCGATATAGCTGGTCCGGCCTGTGAGCGGCGCATCATTCATCAGCGTCACCACGGGTATTCCGGCCGCCACCGCCTCGTCAATCTTTCCGTCCAGTCCCCGGACAGTCGTGTTCTGCAGTGCAATGCCGTCCACGTCAGAAGCAATGGCGATATCCATCCAGTCCGTCATGGAATAGCTGCTGCCGCGCCCGATGCCCTTGAGCTCCACATAAGCGTCCTGCTGTGCGGCGGTCTCCTGCATGCTCTCATAGACCGCCTGCCAGAACTCCGTGTCCTCCCCGTTTACAATCATGACCAGGTGGCGGCTGTAAGTGGTATAGTTCTCCGCCTCTTCCACGCCGGCGCGGTTTAAGATCTGGCGATAATTAAAGAGCATGCCAATCAGCACGGCAAGAATGATTGCCGTGCTGACCGGAATGAAGATACGCATATGAATTTGGTGTCTTCGAGGTTTCAAATGATTATCAGATTATTTTATCAAAAAGCGGCTTGATGGTCGGATACAGTTCATTGAACTTCGCATAGCACTCATCGTACTTCTTCACGAGCTCCGGATCCGGATACTCGGTCGCGACAATCTTCACGATCGCATCCGCTGCTTCCTGCACATCCTTGTAGGTGCCGTCCGCTACCATCGCCAGCATCGCACCGCCCATGGACGGGCCTTCCTCGATGGCCGGGATCTCCAGATTTACGTTCAGAATATTCGCGATCATCTTGCGCCACAGCGGGCTCTTCGCGCCGCCGCCGACGATCTTGGAGGTCTTGACATCGATGCCCAGGGAGCGGATGACCTTGAAGGAATCGCGCAGGCCGAAGGCAACGCCTTCGAGCACGGCCTGTGTCATATCCGTGCGGCTCGTATCCATGGTGATGCCGATGAAGGTCGCACGCGCGTTGGGGTTGTTGTGCGGCGAGCGCTCACCCATCAGATACGGCAGGAAGAACACGTGGTTCTCGCCGAGCTTTTCGATCATGGCCTGCTCGGCAGCGTAATCCGTCGTATTCAGGATATCCTCCATCCACCACTTGTTGCAGGATGCCGCGCTGAGCATGCAGGCCATCAGATGATAGCCGCCGTCTGCGGGGT
>JAFTFP010000120.1 GCA_017449485.1 Lachnospiraceae bacterium | reverse complement strand
GGTGAGAAACAGGAAGAAGACACCCAGCGCAGTCAGAGTCACATAGCCGAGAACAATGAAGATCTGTGAGTAGATGGAAAAACCGAAGAATACGCCGGGACGCCACACCAGACTGACCAGACCGATGAGCACGGTAGCCAGGGTATGCATGATCAGAAAGGCGAGTAGAATCGCCGAGACAACACCGATGGGCACGCCGTCCCGCACCATGAACCAGGCACAGACAGGCTGGCCGCCGGTGGCGGAAGGAGTAATTGCGGCGCAGTAAATATCGGCCGCACTGTAGGTCAGCGAATTGTGGAATTTACTCTGCTGACCGGTGTGGCGCAGCAGAACCTGCAGTGCCAGCGCCTCAAAGAAAATATAGCCGATGGCACAGACCACTGCCGCTGTCATCCAGCGCGGATCAGCTGTGGCAAAAATGCGGAAAATATCCCCGATGGTCAGCTCGCGGCTGTAGGCCAGCACTGCGCCGATCGAGACGACGGCCAGCAGTACTGCGACGCCGGTCCAGACGATATTCTTATGTTCCTTGATATAGGTAAAAATCTGTTTCCTCATAGCTGCCTTTTAGTATAGCCGATTCTGTTCAAATAGGAAAATTAAAAGTTTCTTAAATTTCATGTCTGATTGTGGACTGTCATCTGCAGAGTACTGTGGTTTTTATGAAGGACGGATTCTTCAACAGACTGGTTTTTAAATTGTGCCTGATGTAAAATACCCCTTATGAGCGCCCGAAGACCGGCGCAGGAAGGCGGCAGAGCATGCACGAAATGCACGAACATGGACATTACCATTCACCTGAGCATAAAAAGAAGCTGGTAAACCGGCTGTCCCGGATTATCGGTCATCTTCAGAAGGTAAAGAGCATGGTGGAGAATGACGAAGACTGCGCAGATATCCTGGTGCAGCTGTCCGCGGTGGATTCTGCGATCCGCAGCGCACAGAAGGTCATCATCAATGAGCACATCTCGCACTGCATCATTCACGCGGTCGAAGACCATGACACGAAGTCGCTGGAGGAGTTTCAGAAAGCGATCGAAAAGTTTCTGTGAGTTGATCTTATGAAGAGTTCCTATAAGCTCTGCGGCTTTTTTACCGTCATTCTTCTATATTGGGAGCTGATCTTCAGATTTGCGACTGTCCGGGAGCGTCTCGGAACAGATCTGATTTATATACTGATTTTTTCTGCAATCTATGGCCTGATCTTCGGCCTGATTCTTCGGATTCTGCCTCCGCGGATCCGCAGCGCAGCAGGCCTGATTCTGCTGCTGGGCGGCGCTTTTCTTTTCGGAACGGAATTTTTCGTTTACCGTTCTTTCAAGTGTTACTACGATCTGGATACGATGCTCTTTGCCGCATCGGATGCAATGGGGAGTTTTTCCGGCATCTTCTGGGACATGCTGCTTTCGGCAGACGGCCTGATTCATGTGGGACTTCTGCTGCTCCCGGCAATTCTGTGGTGCTTTTTCCATAAACGGATCGGCAGGACAGAAGGCGAGGGACCGTTCTGGAAGGAGCTGGCTGTACCGGCTTCCGGGCTGATCGGCCTTCTGGCAGCGG